>CAXHHE010000409.1:0-3125 GCA_964016365.1 uncultured Bacteriovorax sp.
CTTTCTCCCGGTGTGCCTTTGGATGACGAAGGTTTTTTCCATACCAAAGATATTGGCATTCAAAATACCGACGGAACGTTTTCTTTCTCTCACCGTGGAGACATTCTTTTTAAAAGCGGTGGCGAACTCATCAATCCTATCGAAGTGGAAATGAAAGTGAAAGAGCTCCCTTGGATTGCAGAGGCCGTCTCTGTTGGGATTAATCACCACGAATGGACCAAGGCCCAGGCCCTGGTTTTTAAGAGTACGGACCCTGAGAAAACAATTGATGATATTAAGGCCCATTTAAAAAAAGAACTTCACCCTTATTTAGTCCCTCGCTACTTTTACCCGGCAGGAAAAGACCTGGTGAAAGAAGGAATGAAGCCAAAGCGTTTTGAAGTGGCGAACTTTGCCCGAGAAGAGTTTTTTAAAAATCTTCTACACTATCTCTACATTCCTCATCCCGATGCTAAAAGGCTTGTGGTGTTCTTCCATGGTTTTATGGAAGATCACACCGACATGATTCCTTTAATGGATTCTCACCATCAATGCGCTTATCTCTTTATTGATTTCCCAGGCCACGGTAAAAGCCGTGCAGGGGCCTTTAAAAAACGCGAAGATGTTTTCTACTACCTAAGTGAGTTGATTCTCTTTAAAGCTCAGGGACTCCCTTATACGCTTTATGGCTACTCAATGGGAGGAAGGATTGCTCTTGAATTGGCGCTGGATTATTTAAGGCCAGAGCAATTGATTTTAGAGTCTTCACACTTTGGGTTTAAAACGGCCGAAGAAAAAAGGATGCGACTTGAATCGGATCGCATGCTTTTTAAAGATGTCAAAGATGACGAAGACCTGAAAATCTTTTTTGAAAGCTGGTATAAAAATCCGATCTTTACCGGGTATAACCAGTCTGCACATTACTCACTTGATTTGGAAAAAAAGCTCACTCATGCACCTAAAGAATGGCAGGCCTCAATGGAGTTTAACTCTCCGGGAACCTCGCCTTATTTCTATCAGGAAGTCATGGCAAAGCTCTCGCTCTTAAAAGTTGTAGGAATTGTCGGAAGTCTGGATGGTAAATACAAAGCGCACTTTAATGAAGTCAAAGGCCAGCTCGCTGAGTTCAAGCTCTACGAAATAGAGAGCGCCGGACATAATCCGCATAAGACCCATTTAAGTGATTTAAAGGCCATTTTAAGACAGCACATTTAACGATTTTTTGAGTAAGAGGATTTCGTCTAACAAAAGCGCAAGCTCACGCTCCAGTCGCTCTAAGAGCGACTGGGAGTTTTCCAATTGCCCCTTTCGGCCACACATCTCCAGCTCGTAGGCGAGCTTGACGGCCTCTTCTGCAAAAAAATTGCTAAAGACTCCCTTGAACGTATGAGCACTCAGGCTTAACTTGTCTGCATCTTTTTCTTCAACCGAGCTACGTAAAGACTTTAGAAGATTAGGACAAGAGTTCTGAAAATTCTTAATCATCTCCACAAGGATCTCTTCATCCCCTTCGAACTGCTCTTTTAATAATGGCCCGTTAAATGATTTATAATCCATAAGATTCTCTCATCTTAACTAAAATAAATTTAGAATTAAAGTTTTTTCATTTTCCGACCGATACGTTCAGGTATGACAGATGGAGTTCGCAAACTCGAAATACTCAGAAGCTTCTACCGTGCTCAGTCACGGGCCTCTGGTAATGAGAATTCAGAGCTAAAGGATATTGCCAACGAGCTTAAGGCGGCCAATGATCTTAAGGCACAGGAAGAAGTTGAGATCACCAATGCGACCGGTTCACCCTATCTTCAGGATCAGCCATGGCAAAAGAAGGGGGTTCTTTTAGGATCGGCCGAAGAGACCGACTGGAAGAAAGTTAAGAGTTACGAAGAGACCCATGATAAAACTCTTCCACTCTCCAGAGAAAATCTCAAAAAACTAAACATCATCTAGAAACAAAAAAGGGACCCGAAGGTCCCTTTTTTTATTGTCTACTTTTTACCTTTTTTCTTTTTCATCTTGATTAAGAAGAATGCAATCGCTGCAACAGCAATGATTCCGATGATTGTTGTCGTCTCATCGCCACCTGAACCATCTTTACCTTTCTTCTGCATTGAGATGTCAGCTTGTGTCCCTTGGTCTGGAATGTATGTTCCTTCTCCAATTAAGTCACCTTCTTGTTGCTTAACTCTCGTTGCCCCTTGAGCATTTGATTTTTGATCGAATACTTTTAAAGTTGCAATGATCTTTTCAAAAATGTCCTGGTAAGCATCGTAGTGATCTTTAGCAACTGAGAACGTTACTGCGATCCCTAGAGAGTCTTTTACTGTCGCTAAGTATCTTGTATAGAAACCTGGAACTTCAGAAGCTAAGTGAAGTGAGTCTACCCACTTCTGTCCGTTGATCTCTCTTACTGTTACTGATTTTGCTTCTGAAATTTGTGTCTTTCCACCTGGAAGCGTAAATGACTTTGGAGCTTTTAGGTAAGCTTGGTATTCATCAAGAGAGTCTTGCTCCCCTCTGTATTTTGCGGCCAAAATAATGATGGCCTCTTTCTTACGGTCTTTATTTTCACTCTGACAAACCCATTCAGATCCTTCCAGAGCACAATCCCAACCATTGGGAAGTTCGAACTCTGAGAACTGGCTTGAAAATGTCTTAGCAAAGACATTTGTCGAAAGCGCCAGGGATAGAGCGATTAACATTAAACGAAAGCTTTTCATGCCGTTTCCTCAAGTTTTAATAATAATAGTTTAATTTTATCACCATGCTGATTATTATCAAACAGTTAAATTCTTTCCTAGTACCC
Source organism: uncultured Bacteriovorax sp. (assembly GCA_964016365.1). Classification (GTDB taxonomy): domain Bacteria; phylum Bdellovibrionota; class Bacteriovoracia; order Bacteriovoracales; family Bacteriovoracaceae; genus Bacteriovorax. The sequence goes on from CAXHHE010000409.1 coordinate 2,786, forward strand.
GCGAGCGGCGAAACCCGGTTTAATTTCAATCTCTTTGTACTTTTTCACTAGCTTAATAATTGACCAATCTGCCCCGACTTCATAAGCGATGCCAGAAGCGACCAGGACGTTACCGCCAAAATAATCTGTCTGGTAGATATCAAACTTCATCCCTTTCTCTACGTCAGTCGAGAGCCCCTGATCGATGCGAATGAAGTTCCCTCTGGCAGAGACTTTTAAGACTGAGCCATCGACAACGTACTCTTTAAACGACTCCACTTTCACCGACTCTGGAGTCACCCCTTCAGAGTTCCAGGTCTGTCTCTTATACACATCTCCGAGCCCACGAGACGCTCAGTTA
>CAXHHE010000410.1:0-3118 GCA_964016365.1 uncultured Bacteriovorax sp.
AGATAACTGAGCGTCTCGTGGGCTCGGAGATGTGTATAAGAGACAGGGGCTGGTTGTTTTTTAACTACCTGGTTCAGTCAAAGCAGATGACGACAACGACGATGACGATGGGAGTGATTACTCCAATCTTTGGAAATATTAACTTTATTTTTATTTTCCTTTGCCCGCTGATTACGATGCGCTCATTTGCTGAAGAAAAAAAACAGCACACGCTGGATCTGCTTCTAAGATCGGAGCTGACAGAGATGCAGATCATTTTAGGAAAATTTATTTCTAACGTGGCGATGGTTCTTTTTATGCTGTCGCTGACTCTTCTTTTCCCACTCATTCTTTCTTTCTCTGGTTACAGCGACTGGGGAGTGGTGTGGAGTTCTTATTTAGGAATTGTTCTTTCGATTATGGCCTATACGGCAGTAGGGCTTTTTTGCTCAAGCTTAACCGACAACCAGATCGTGGCGAGTCTTTTGACGTTTTGTATTCTTTTGGGATCAATGCTGCTGGTAATTTCAGTCAATGCAACTAACAACTATCTTTTAGCACTGATGGTTCAATACCTCACGATTCCTTTTCACTATGAAGGTTTCACCAGAGGTCTTCTGCGCTCGTATAGCGTAGTGTACTTCTTGTCTTTTTATGCCTTTTTCTTTTTATTAACCCTGAAGTCTCTTCAGTCGAGAAAGTGGTAAGGGGATAAAAATGAAAAAGTGGTACAACATTCTTTTAGCTATTATTATCAGTGTCCTTTACCTCGTGGTTATTGCTCTGTGGATTTCAATCCCTGAGGAATTGACCTTAAATATCGCCGTAACGGCCGTGGCAATGGCCTTGACCTGTGTTTCGATTTATTTAAACCGTGTCAACCTTTCGGTTTATTACCAAAGCAATCACTTCAAAAAACTGCAGGAAACGTTAGTTTTCTTTGCTCTATTGTTTTCTCTTTTTGGAGTGGGGAACTACTGGGCGTATAAACACCCGTCGCAGTTTGACTGGTCGGTGATCAAGTTAAATTCGCTGACAGACCAGACCAAAAATATCCTCAAAGAAATGAAGGAGCCGATTACCTTTAAAATGTTTGCCAGAAAGCAGGAGTCGCTTCCGTGGATGGCACTGTTAGAGTTTTATCGTGCAGAAAAGCCTTCAATTAACATTGAAAAAATCGACATTGATGTCCGCCCGGATTTAGTGGGGGATTACCAAATTAGCGATGCTGCCACTCTGGTTATCGAATACAATGGCAAGCGCCAGAAAGTGACTGAAAGAGATGAGCTCAACATCACGAATGGACTGATTAAGATTTCCCGCAACCAGGACCCGGTGGTTTATTTTGTTCAAGGTCATGGTGAAGGGGATATTAACTCTCAGGAAAATGAAGGATTGAAATTTATCTTCGAGTCAGCAAAAAACTCGGCGATGGATATTCGTCCACTTAATCTTCTGACAACTCAAGTGATTCCTTATGATGCCAAAGCAATTGTTCTTTGGGGACCAAAAACGGCACTTCACGCCTCAGAGATTAACGTTCTTAAAGAGTTCTTAGAGAGAAAAGGAAACCTGATGGTGGCCATTGATCCGGAACTTAATGGTGACGTTCATCAAGACCTAAGGGCCCTATTAAGAGCATATAAAATGATCGTGAGAAACGATCTGGTGATTGATAGAAAAAGCTTCGTTAACGGCTCTAACGGTTCTATTCCACTGGTAGATCATTTTGATCACGACAGTGAAATCACTAAAAATTTTAAAGGACAAATCTTCTTTCCTCTGGCCGCTTCGCTGGACCCGATTCCAGATCAAGTAGTACCGGGAATGAAAGGAGTCGTGAAGTCTTTGGCCTCTTCAACTCCTTTTCCAGATTCATGGGGAGAGACGAGCTTAAAAGAACTTGCCGCTCAGAATATGCAGTACACTCAAGGCGAAGACCGTCCCGGACCACTAAGCCTGGCGCTGACATTTGAAAGTGACACTAACCGAATTGCTGTTTTTGGAAACTCTTCATTTGTTTATAATGCTTACTCAAAATTTGGCAGCAACTATGCCTTCTTCTTAAACTCACTTTCGTGGGTAGTTGGAGAAGACCGTTTGATCTCGTTTAACCTTCCTATTGTTCAGAGTGAGCCGATCTTTATTTCTGCTCCTCAGATGGGGATTATTTTTTATTTCTCAGTGCTTTTCTCTCCGCTTGTTCTTTTTGGATTGGCGATTTTTATGTACAGAAGAAAGCGCGATAAATAAGGGAAGTGATGAAAGAAAAAATTTTAAAACATAAGAACCTGGCACTCTTTATCGTTTTAGTGATTGCACTGGCCGGGACTTATATCTTTGAAGAAAGAAGCAACAGGATTAAAGAGGCCACTGAGGCCAAAAAAAATGCGCTTCTAAATTCTGAAGGACTGGGAGAAATCACCAGCATTCAGGGGATCAAGCTCAATTTTGAGCGCCGTGGAGGTTTCTTCTATGATAAAGAAACCAACATGAGACTGAGAGAAGAAAGACTAAACGAGTTTTTTACGATCTTAGGCGGTTTAAAAGTTAAGACATTCCTCAATCAGGAAGAAGTGGCCAAAGTCGGCGAGAGTTTTTACATCCCAGACCCTTCAATGAAGATGACTTTTAACTTTGATAAAGGGCAAATGACTTTTATCCTGGGAAAAAAGCTGGATTATGACCAGACATTTTATATGCAGGTTGTGCGCGATAATAAATCGCAGATCGTGATCGTGAGTGATGAATCACCAGACCCTGGAGTTTATGAAAGTGATGATCAATACAAAAGATCAGACGCCAAGTTTAAAAGACTTCAAGTCGTTTTTTTCCTGACTAACAAGTATTTCTACGACACCAGAGTCTTCAGGGATTTTAGTTACCCTGAGGATAAGATCAATTTTGAAACCATCAGGATTGCGACGTTTAGAAATAAGGCCTATTCAATTTCTTTTAAAGATTCGACGACAAAACCGGCCCCACCAAAAGGGATTGAATACTTTGATGAAAACTGGGTGTCTTTTCACCAGTTCCTTTCAAAGCTGGAAGGAAAGAGCATTTATTATCCGGCCAACCCGGCCTTGTTAGATGCTGTCTCTTATACACATCTGACGCTGCCGACGAAGGCTTCTGTGTA
>CAXHHE010000411.1:0-3114 GCA_964016365.1 uncultured Bacteriovorax sp.
CAGAAGCCTTCGTCGGCAGCGTCAGATGTGTATAAGAGACAGATTCAATACCATGTGATGGATGAAGTCAGAGAGATGAAAGAGATGAACCAGATGGTTGATCAAATTCACTTAAACTTCAAATTGTAGGAGAGAGTTTATGTTAAAGATTATTTTAGCGATTATTGCCCTGGTTTCAGGTGAAGTTTTTTCGGCCGAAGTGAAAGGGCGCTTAAACGTAACACCAATTATCGGATTGGAGCGAGTGCAGAAGTTTCAACCCTCACCGCACATGAAAAGCCGTGCAATCTTTGGGGCGAGAGCGACTTATCGTTTCCCAATCTCTGCTCTGGAAGTAGAGTACACACACGCACAAGATGACAGCACAGATACGGCGACAAACACAGCTTACAAAGACTCTGAAGATAAACTTCGTGTAGGTCTTCGTGGAAGTTTTACGATGTCGAGTTTCCTGACGTCTTATATCCGTGGAGGAGCGCAGGGAAGAAAGAACGAACAAACTAAAACGGTTAACGGGGGAACTTCAACGACGAGCACATCTTCAAAAGTTCAACCATACGTGGGGACAGGTGTGGAAGTAAGAGTGATGGAGTTTTTCTCACTGACTGCCGACTTGCTTGCGACTTACACGCCGACAGATGATCCAAATTTAAAAGACTACGAACTCCAGCCTTCAGTGGGGATCAATATCAGATTTTAAAAAAGGAAAGGGCCTCATTATGAGGCCCTTTTTGACGTGTGTGGAGATTAAAAAAGGAATGACTTATCTGAGGTTGATAATGATTCTTTCGATGTCAATCATTCCCATTCTAACCGATAGACTTAGTTCTGATAGTTTCGCAAAGTTCACAGAAGATAATCTTACTGTCTGTGCACCTGGGTAAAGTGTAGAGATGTTCCCGCAGTTTACAGTTGCGTATGGCCCTGAAACTTGCTGACATAGTTTTAATCTTGCACCGTAGTCACTGTTTCTTAAAACAACTTCTACTGAATCAACAACGCGGTCTAAGTGTCTTTGATCAATTCTCATTAGAGCTGTCAGGTTTACTCCGCTTGTGTCGTATAATCTTTGGTTGATCACTTGCTCGATTCTTCTTTCAAGAACTGGACCTGGGTTAACCACTCCACCTCTGTCGAATTCAAGGCTCACTTCTTCAACCACGATGTTTCCTCTGAAGTACAGTCTTAAACCTTGGATCTCTCTTCCAATTCTTTGACCGCTAAGTTCAAATGAAAGTCTTGTTGAACTTGTTCCGATTGATTGAGCGATGCCACTGTTTTGGTCGTTCACTAGAAGTTGAGCTTGTGCGCTTCCTCTTTGTGACCTGGCAAGAACAGTCACTCTTCTTAAAGCCTGGCCTTGTCTTTCAGCGGCAAGGTTAAACATTCTAAAGAGCTGCAATCCACCTTCAGTTTGGATTTGTTCATTAAGCTGTTGTCTGACCACTTCAACTTGCGGCTGAGATGGATTCGTAGGTCCTGGGTTAACAGGACCATTATTCTGAAGGAGATTAAAGACAACTTTTTCAACATAAAATCTTCCTCTCATTTCCAGTTCAAGATTTCTAAGAGACTGGCCAAGCGTATTGGCAAATGGATCAACTCTTAGTGTGTAGTCTGCCATTTGACGAGCGACTCTTTGTGGCTGCTCTAGTGACTGACCATTTGAAAGCAGTCTCATTTCACCGTTACCAGCTTCGGTTGAAGCGGTGATAGTGATAGCTCTGATTTGCTTTCCTTGAAGCTGTGAGCGGATATAGTAATCCTGGATTAAATCTAAGCGCGATTGAGATTGGAAATACTGACGAACTTGAAGTTCAACGTCGCGGACACTGCTTGCGCTGTCGTTACCCCAAGGGTCTCTAGGGTCTGTTGGTCTTGTGTCCCATGGGTCTCTACCTTGATCGCGACCTGGGTCACGTCCTGGGTTTGAGCCTGGGCCCCATCCGATGTTGTCTGCAGCTTGTAGTGAAGTAGCGAGAACGAGTAGTGACGATAGCATCAGCTTTTTAAGATTCATTTTTCCCCCTCAGAAAAAAACCGGGAACCCGGCAAAGACTGTAGAGCAAGCCTAATGCCAACTAAATTGCTCAAATTTGGAATCTCTTTGACACTTTTACTAGGGTATTTGCGGTAGCTGGTGTCTTTTTGGCCCGTTGGAGTAGGACCATTACACCAGCTTCATGATTTTATAGAGAGCGGATTAAGTCTTGGATGTACTTCTTAGCGTCAGCGCCTTTGTACAATTTCATTTTTTCTGAACCAGGAGTCACTTCATAAACTCCAGAAACATTCTTAACGTCTGAAGTAAGAAGATAAGTCACAATATTAGCGTAAGCTTCTGGCTGATCGCTTGAAACAACATGTCCTGAATCTTTCACCAGGAAAGCAAGAGCATTTGGAGTTGAATCCATCGCTTTTAAGAAAAGTTGTAATTGGTCTTTGAGTAATGTCTCAGAATCATCTTTAGCAAAGATAAATACACGTCTCGTGTCTGCAGATGTTTTCTTTAAATCCCAAACGAATCCTTCAGCTGCACGGCTGGCAACAGTGTAACCTTCAACCATATCGTCTTTTCTGTTTTTATCCAGGTCAAACGTCGTGATCATACTATCGACTTGAGGACGCCATTGTTGATAGTAGCTTTGATCCAGCATTGAGCGAGTGATTCCTGGTCCAAAGATAGGATTGAAAATTTCTCCAGATCTTAAATACGCTCTGTAAGTTTCAAGTTCCGGGTTAACTGCCGCTGAAGCAGTCATTGGAACAGCATCAATGATGAAAGGGAAGTTTGGAAGGGTTGAAGAAACAGCAGAGCTGAATGAAATTGAAATCGGGACAATCGTTTTTACTTTAAAGTTCTTTTGCAGTTCATTTGAAAGAGCTGCCACTTCAGCGTGGTAGCTTTCTAATGTGTACGTTGAATTTCTAAAATCAGGCTTAACACCTTTATCAAGTTGAGACACAGAGATTGGCTGTGTACTGAAATTCATTGTGACAATTCCAAATCCTTTTTCAGCAAGATTTTCCAGGGCCTCATCACTTGAAAGAAGCCCGCGGTTTACACCTGGAAGAAAAAGAAGAGTGGGAAGTTTTGCATTTTTGGCCTTGGTG
>CAXHHE010000412.1:0-3103 GCA_964016365.1 uncultured Bacteriovorax sp.
TCTACACAGAAGCCTTCGTCGGCAGCGTCAGATGTGTATAAGAGACAGCCGACTCCTCGACTTCTTCTTCCTGCTCTTCGACCTGCTCTTCCTCTTCTGCCACGCCTAATTTTTTGCGTAGTGGCTCAGGGAGACTCTTCTTAAAATTTGTGATAAGTTTTTCAAGCATATAGACAATTATAAAGGATTTTCATGAAAGTCATAGATGATGGAGTTATCAAGTACGACCGGTCAAATTTTTCCCAGTGCGGGGCGCTTTTAGCCGATGAATACGAGGCCCTTGAATACTGGAGAAAAAAACTCTACCAAATGAACTTGATTGGTGAATACCCTGAAGTGCATATCGGATTCGGAAACATGTCTACACTTCGAGACTATTCCTGTTATCACTCAAGCACGCACCCCCAATTTGTCATCACTGGTACTCAAACTGGAAAATACGCTGACCTCAATGGTCTTCAATACACACGCGTTCTCGACTATCAAATCGACCAACTAAAAATTCAAATGATGGGAGCAATTGAGGCTTCCAGCGAAGCTCTTACCCACGCTGCTATCTACGCGGCCAACCCAAACATCACAGCTGTCTTTCATATTCATTCAAGCGAGATTTGGAAAAAAATGATTGAAGATAAGTCAGACTTTACTTGTGAAAGTATTCCTTATGGAACCGTTGAGATGGCCCATGCAACTCAAGCATGCATTAAAAACAAAGACTCAGGCGTCTTTTGTATGCATGGACATGAAGATGGAATCGTCATTTATGCCCGCTCCCTCGAAGAAGCAGGAAGCCTGACGATTTCCCTCTATCAAAAATATATGATTTAAGTACATATTTAATTTTTTTTTCCGAAAAAAGACCCATGAAAGTCACGGGTCTTTTCATTCTTTTTTTATTTATCTTTCTTGGGGCCTCCCAGGAAGGACGTGCATTTTCTACCAACTCTGAAATTCAATCAATCGAGATCAAAGAATTAAATTCCCATTTAGCTGAAGAAGATTGGATTGCGAAGTGGGATCAAGGCCCGAGATCTTATTACGGATACGACACGATCAAAGTTCAAGAATCAACTAAAATGATACTTGCAAAAGTAACATTTACTAAGGCAGTCACAAACCGTTACTTATTTGTTGGCTCTCGCTTTATTGACCGCGCTGACTTTTACTCATTCAAAAATTCAAAAGTTGAATGGCTTGCAACTGGAGGGAATGTTATTGGTAATGATAACTTGAATATCTATACCAATTCTCCATTGATGAAAATTCCCGTGGCCCAGCCGGAAGAATCTATTTATATCAAAATTCAATCGCCTAAATTTGTTCATCTTGCCATCGATTTAAAAACTTCATCTGAATTTAAATTTGAGATGGAGGTTGCAAGAATTATTGCTTATGGATTTTTTGGTTTTATTTTCATGATGACAATCGTTCAGGTCGTTGTGTTCTTTTCTTTTAGAAATAAAAACCCTGTATACTACATGATTTTTGCCTGGTCGTGCGCCATGGCCTTTTATTGCTCATCAGGTGTTGCCGGGTATTTCTTTGATAGTCCCATTCCAGTGGGTGCAAGTTTTTATGCCAACTGGTTTTTTACGGCCACACTTCATCTTTCGTTGGTCTACTTCACTTACACTCTTTTAGATTTAAAAAATCATAAATGGGTCCTGAAGCTTAACCAAATTTTGGGTACCGTCTTTATTGGTATCAGTATGCTGGTTATGTATGACAATCAACAGATTGGATACTTCTATAACATTAAGCAGTCTATACAGCTTACAATGTTGCTCTCGATGGTTTATTTGACTTTCTTAGGATTGAAAACCAATAGAAACCTGGCCATTCTTGTCATTATCTCATGGATGCCAGTCATGATTTACGCCATCACGGCCATTTTTAATCTTTATCCAGCCCGTAAAATTTATGATCCGGCCATCATGGCCTTGCCAGTTGTTTTTGAAATGATTGTCAGTTCTATTGCTGCTTATTTCAACATGAGAAAAATTCAGCGCGATCTTGTCGAATCTGAAATAAGAAAAAAGCAAAATGAAGTTTTAAAACAGGCCATGAGAACAATCAGTCACGACCTGGCAAATCACTTTTTTGTTGCTGAACATAGTATCGAGGCGATTAAAAAAACGAGTCCACTTCTTGATCATAAATCACATGCGCGATTGGATCGTGTGCAAAAATCGCTTAAGCAGAGTAAACTCCTTCTAAGCAGAGTGAAATGCTGGATCCTGGCCGGAGATGGAAAAATTAATGTCAAAAATGAGCCTGTGGCCATTATTCCACTCATCAAAGAATCAATTAATCTCTTTGAAGAGCGGGCAAAAGCTAAAAATATTGAGTTCTCAACAGAGTGGAATTCGGAACTAGAGCATGTGAGAGTTTGGGGGGATCCAGTAGCTATCTTTAATCAGGTTCTCAATAACTCTCTATCCAATGCTATTAAATTTAGCTATCGCAACTCAAAAGTCATCATAAAGCTTCATCATTGCCCTGAGCGCGTTTATGTCTCTATCAAAGACAGTGGTATTGGGATGAAAAAAATGGATCAGACCCAGTTCATTCTAAATGGTCATATCGAGAGCACCGAAGGGACTGACAATGAAAAAGGAACTGGTTTTGGAATGCGTTTAATGAAATCTTATATGGAATCATTTGATGGCGAAGTTAGTATTCAGTCATCAACAGAAGAATCCAGCCGAGGGACAGAAGTCATCTTGATTTTTAAATACATTGATAAGTCGGCCCCTTCACATGTCGATGAGGCCTTCAGTAAAGTCGGCATTGTCTAAAAAGCTTTGTAAAAACTTCTAAAATGATTCCCTTCAGGTGAGACTTTAATCCATGAGTCCATCTCATTAGTTACTTCTTTGGAAGAAAGCACTTTCCATTCAACATGATGAGCTTCAGAATATTTGTCAGCAAGTGACTGTATAACCAGTCCCATCGTTTTGCGATAATTAACTTCTACCAATGGATAGAGTTTTAACTGCCCTTCTTCTTGGTAAATAAATGAGTCGATCTGTACATTAAAAAGAGCGCCTTTATTTAAATACTGTCTCTTATACACATCTCCGAGCCCACGAGACGCTCAGTT
>CAXHHE010000413.1:0-3093 GCA_964016365.1 uncultured Bacteriovorax sp.
GATAACTGAGCGTCTCGTGGGCTCGGAGATGTGTATAAGAGACAGTCTTTATAGCGATTCAACTCTTCCTGCGAGTCAATACCGAACATTATTTATTGATCCCTACACATTAGAAGTGAAAGCTGATTTAATCACCTATGGTTCAGGAGGAGCGATGCCTGCGCGCATGCAGGTCGATCTTTTTCACCGCGACCTTCTCCTCGGAAAAGGGGGAAGATGGTATAGTGAGCTGGCCGCTTCTTGGTTGTGGGTCACAGGGCTTTCGGGGCTTGCGCTTTTTTGCACCCGTAAAAAGCGCGAAGGAAACTCCTATCAGCGACTGGTGAATAAACATGTCTATTTAGGTTTTTTTTCTTTGGTTGGCGTTTTTATGCTTTCAGTGACCGGACTGACATGGTCAGAGTTCGCTGGGGAGAAGATTTCATGGCTGCGCACTCAGATGCAGTGGCAGACACCATCGCTTAAAACAAAATTGAATCATCGCCCTTTTAAAGTTTATGAACTCACTCAATTTGATAAAGCCCTTCTTTCAGCTCGCCAATCGGGAATTGATTCTTCACGCATCGAAATTAAACCTCCAAGAAAAGATAATGAGGGTTGGCAGGTTAATGAGATTGGAAGAAGTTTTCCAAGTGAAGTAGATGGTGTTTTGCTAGACCCAGAAACAATGGCGGCCATTGATAAAGTGGAGTTCAGCAAATTTCCTCTCATGGCCAAACTGACAAGATGGGGGATTGATGTCCATATGGGGACACTTTTTGGTTTAGTTAATCAGATAATGGTCGGGTTTATGTCGGTGGGGATTTGCGCATTAGTCGTTACTGGTTACTGGATGTGGATAAAGCGCAGAGGCTGGCGCATTAGGAATTCGCTCTATTCAGAATTAAGAAAAATTTCTGCAAACCAGGTTATGTATATTGGGTGCATTACCCTTCCGATTGCTTTTTTCTTTCCATTGATTCTCGTCAGCTTACTTATTTTTATTCCATTAGAGGAAATTTATTTTCGTTTAAAACATTCTTAATTGGCCATGTGACTCGAAAATTCAAGTCGTTATTAATTATTTCATAGCCCCCTTGTAGTATACCCCCCTATACTATATACTGAGAGGACTATGGCACATACAATTAAAGAAAAAAGCAAAATAACCGCAAGAATTAACCGAATTAAAGGGCAGCTTGAAGCCGTCAGCAAGGCCATCGAAGCCGAGCAGGATTGTTATCAGGTCATGCAGTTGATCGCCTCTTCGCGTGGGGCCTTAAATGGTCTTATGGCAGAGGTTATTGAATCTCATATTCGCGAACACATCGTTCATTCAGAAAGTAAAAAAGAAGCATCAGAGTCGGCCGAAGACCTTATTGATGTGATGAAAAGTTTTTTAAAGTAGGATATATGGAAAAGCATTCTTGCCAAGGCCACGACCATCATCATGACCACGATCATGATCACCACCATGGACACTCTCATGGGGGAGGCTTAGGCCATCATCACCATCATCACGGGCCAAAAAATTACAATTTTGCTTTTGCCTTTGGTATCGGCCTCAATATTATTTTCGTTGTTGTTGAAGCAGTTTATGGATACTTTTCTAATTCATTGGCCCTGATGGCAGACGCCGGACATAATTTAAGCGATGTCGCAGGTCTTATTCTGGCCTGGGGAGCAGTCTGGCTTACAACTAAAAAGCCTAATGGACGTTACACTTATGGCTTTCGCAAGTCGACGATTCTCTCTGCGCTTTTTAATGCTCTCATTTTAATGGTTGCTGTTGGCTTTATCATCTGGGAAGCGATTGCACGCTTAAATCATCCTGCGCCAATTCAATCTGGCACGGTGATTATTGTGGCCTTAGTAGGTATCGTGATTAACGGCTTAACCGCTCTGCTCTTTTTTAAAGATAAAGATCACGACATTAATTTAAAAGGGGCCTATTTACACATGGCCGCTGATGCTCTCATCTCTCTGGGAGTTGTCGTCTCAGGAGTGGTGATTTCGTATACATCTTGGGAATGGCTTGATCCCGTTGTGAGTATCGTGATCTCTTTAATAATTATTTATGGCACATGGGATTTATTAAAGGGCTCAGTTCATCTATCAATGGATGCTGTTCCTTATGGTATTGATCAAGACGAAGTAAAAAAATATTTAGAATCACTTCCCGATGTAAAAGATGTGCATGACTTACATATCTGGCCAATCAGCACAACTGAAAATGCCTTAAGTGCTCACTTGTCTCTTAGTGATTCTATTCTTCGCAATGAAAGAATCGAAACTATTTCAAAGGTCTTAAAAGAGCGCTTTAAAATTGATCACCCGACTCTACAATTTGAGTTGTGGGATGAAAATTATCACTGTGCTTTTAAATCTCATGACGTTTTATAGAAAATGTGAAAAGATAAAATCCTAATCGGACGAGGTGCGCCGTACCCGACAAGTAAAGACGACGCTTTAAACTTTATTTTTAATGGAGGTTATTGTGTCGCAAACGATGTCGTGGGTTCTTTTAGTTATCGCTGGTCTTTTGGAAGTGGGTTGGGCCATTGGGCTAAAGTACACAGAAGGCTTCACTAAAGTCACTCCTAGTATTCTTACAGTTTCGGCCATGGTGGTGAGTATGCTTCTCTTAGGAAAAGCAGCGAATGCATTACCTATTGGGACGGCCTATGGTGTGTGGGTCGGTATTGGAACAGTTGGGGCCTCTATCCTGGGGATTTACCTATTTAAAGAGCCAGCTTCCGCCATGAAGATTTTCTTTCTGGTGACTCTAATTATCTCAATTATCGGTCTTAAATTTACTTCTGCGTCTTAAGGAATTCTTGGAGCCAAACAAAGACATTGTCTTGTTCTGGTAAAAGATTCTTGCGCTCAAGCGAGTTTAGTTTGATGAGATCTTCGTAAAAGTCGACATCAAACTCTTTAGGTAAAAAAGAAAATTTTAATCGATTTAATTCATCTGTGAGTTTTTTGGCCGTTTCATCTGTAGAGTAGGGAACGGTCTTCCATGATTTTTTATCAATTGGATTTTTTCCACCGAAAAGATAAAAGCCCTGTCTCTTATACACATCTGACGCTGCCGACGAAGGCTTCTGTGTA
>CAXHHE010000414.1:0-3072 GCA_964016365.1 uncultured Bacteriovorax sp.
CTGTAGTGTTCACAAAAAAACTTCCTCTTTATCTACCGTATTCCAATCCGCTTCTTTTTCTCAATATCATCTCATGCTTTTCTAGCAAGCACATAACTATTTCTCGTTCTCGCATTCGCTTCTCACGCATCTCTTGAACATTCACAAGTCTTTTTATCTCGTGGCAATACTCTTCATAAAACAAAGCACGATCTATCTTCTTACCATTCACACGCATCTCATCGTCCACTTCATCTGAAGACTTGAATGACAAACTCATTCGCCTTCTATACTTGTTAATTTTTAAAGCACTGTTCACAACAAGTTCATGAGCAACTTTCTCACAATCCAGTACGGTCTTTTTACCAAGCATGGTATCCGCTTTAATTTCTCTCATCATCACTTCCGCCGCACCATTGTGTTGTGGTGTTCTAGGTAGTGAACGTACATGGACTACCTTCTCACGCTCCATGTATTCTCTTACTTCTTTATTGCAATAAGCTGCTCCATTATCTGTCATCCAAACAAGTGGCAAACCTCTCTCTTTCTTAAGCAACTCAAGCCCATGAACTATCTCACTTCCTGTTGCAGTGGCACCTGTAAGTACTCCAATTATCTTTTTGCTTCCACGATCTTTTACAATTTGCGATTCAACTGCCTTTCTATCCTTTCTTCCAAGATGTGTTCCGTCTTGACTCCAAATCACATTTGTCATCCTTACTTCAACTCGAACTTGATTACGTTTAATTTCTTCCAATCTTCTAATACGTCTTCTTTCCTTAATTTCTGAGACGTACTTCCTTATCAGCCTTAACGGAACTTTTCCTTTGAGTTCAATAGCAACAGCTGAACTCCCAGGATATCCCTGACGCCTCAACTCTCGTGCCACTAAAATCATTGCTCGCACTTGATCTGAAGAATTATAACGAGGTCTTCCTGACCTCAAATGACAATCCTTTTTGGTCTTAGCTTTCCAATTTCTCAGCGTCCTCTTTGTCACTCCCAATCTTTTTGCGAGGTCTTCCAACTTTATTCTTCGTCCTTTCTCCAATAGAAGAATCGCGATCTTTCTCTTGAATTCGTTTCTGTATCTTCTTTGCAATCGTCTTCTCCTTCCTTGGAGTATCTTCCGTCAGACCTGTCGTCCGACATCCCGGCATCTCTCGAAATATCGCAATCAATCGATCCTGCATCTCGATCGTTCTCTCGAGCTCCGCAATCTTCTTCTGCAAAGCTTTCACATCGTTCTCTGGTTTTTCTTTCATATCCTTCGCCCTTATTGTCGGTTGCTTGAGAAGTCCCACTAACATCCCGCTCGAAGCCTGTTGAGACATCTGCCACAATCTGATCTGTGGTATGTTCAACGCTTTCGCCGCTTCTGTTTTCGAGAGTCTTCCCACCCAATATTCTAGCATTATCGTCCCATTCGTAAAGGCCATCTTCTTCTGATCTTCGCTCGCTTGATGCCATAAAATCTTGATCGGTAAAGCCGGCCTCTCCATCATCTGCAATGTTCTTTTCGAGTGCTTCTTCGTTTTTCTCTGTTTTGTTTCCATTGTATTGTCCTTCAGATTTTTTAAAACTAAATTTTTCCCCAAGTTTACTCACTAGTCCCTCTTTTGATTGAAAGATCAAGTGACCATTTTCTCCATGCAGAGAAACACTTTTACCATCAATTTGACCTACTAAAAAAACAGGTGATCTTGGTTTTTCATCAAGTGCCAGTCTTAATGAATTAGCCTCAATTGTTTCTTCTAAAACTTTACGTATTTCACTTTCAACTCCAAAAAAACGATCTGCAGGAGTCATTCCTCCTATTCCTTGATGAGGTCTGAAATGATTATAATGATCGATGTAATGTTTTAATCTTTCACGGGCCTCAGATAATTCTTGTGGGCGAGCGCGAGACCAGAACTCCTGTCCAATTGTTTCCCACAGTCTTTCACATTTTCCGACAGTTTGAGGGTGATGGCTTCTCGCTACAACGTGTTTAATTCCTTCACGATCAAGCAAATATTGAAACTCACTTTTTCCTCTCCAGCTAAAATACTGTCTTCCTTGATCTGTTAATATTTCCTCTGGCTTACCAAATTTTTGAATTCCATTTAAAACGCAGTTCATAACAAACTCACCAGTCTGACGTAGCTCTAAACTCCAAGCAACAATGTATCTACTGTTATCATCTAAAAAAACTGTGAGATAAACTCTTTGCCCATGTCGTGCGAGAACATAGCTTGTAATATCAGTTTGCCAAAGCTGCATCGGCCTTGCCCGTTCAAAATGTCTGATTTTATCTGAGGATCTTCTTCGCTTTTTGACAACCTCAACGAGTGGAATGTTTTCTTCTACTAAAGTTTTACGAATCGTTCCCGTTGAAACTTTGAGACCTTCAAAACGATGAAGAAAGTCTCTTACTTTTCTGAGACCAAATGTTGGATTTTCTTGTTTTGTTTTTATGATTTCTTTTTGTAGTGTTTCTGAAATTCTTTTGTGATGGCGTGCTTTGTATTTTCTAAATGTATCTTGAAAGATGTTTCCCTCTAATCCCTTTGGCCCATATTTATTATAAAGAGAATTCCATCTTCCTAGAGTGACTTCAGCAACTCCCCATATCTTAGAGAAATCCTTTTGAGATAATCCACTTTTTCTGTAGGCCTCAACAGCTTGTCGTCTAAGATCCTCATTATACGGTCCACCTCTTTTAATATTGGATTTTAATCTTTGATTAGGATTCTGCTGTGACCGTTTATAATCCTGCTTCCACTTTGAAAGTGTTTCCATGACTATATCGTATTTAGGTGCGAACTTTGAAGCTGTTAATCCTGACTCTAAAAACTCTTCTACTATTCTCTTTTTTTCATCATGAGTGAACATTCTTTTTGGTTTTCGTTTTTTTATCTCATTGAAATTATCCGACATATTTCCTCCATTAATTTAGTAAAATGGAATGAAAATTCGGTAGTCTGACCTAAAAAGAGGAAAGTTTAATGTTAAACACTACACTTTTGTGCAATTCATAATTCCTCTATTGGTTGACTAAAAATAACAGCTGTCTCTTATACACATCTCCGAGCCCACGAGACGCTCAGTTAT
>CAXHHE010000415.1:0-3065 GCA_964016365.1 uncultured Bacteriovorax sp.
AGATAACTGAGCGTCTCGTGGGCTCGGAGATGTGTATAAGAGACAGGCGCTGCTTCGAAAGTTAAAAAAACTTGGAGTCAACGACTCAAAAAAATTATCGGCAGAAGCAAGACTCGGCATCTTAGGCGAGCTTTCATTTAATGAGCTGTCGGCAAATCAAATTTATACGTTTCAGTATTCAAAAAACATCACTCTTAAAATTTTAATCAAAGAATTATCAGCAGGTGTGATCGATGAGATCAATATCCTGCAAGCATCTCTTCTGGCCATGAAGCAGGCACTGCTTGAAAGTGCACCAGTGCATTTACCGGGAGTGATCCTGGTGGATGGAAATAAAAAGCTTAAGCATGAAGCTGATCTTCATGAGCAGCATGCAGTCGTTGAAGGAGACGCAAAATCTCTGCTGATCGGGCTTTCATCAATTGCGGCGAAAGAATACCGGGATCAATTGATGAAGAGTTTGGGAGAAAAGTATCCCGGGTACGGATGGGAGCAAAATGCAGGGTATCCGACCAAGATGCACTTAGAGGCGATTTCGCTTTTAGGGGTGACTGAACTTCATCGACTGACATTTAAGGGAGTCAAAGAAGTTTATGCAGAAAGGGGATATGGCAGAGGCGCAAGTCTCTAGAGAGTTTCATCAAAAGGGTGTTCCGGCCCTAGTCTCTTCGCTTGTTCTTCGCGCACAAAACTTAGGTCAAATTGATATCGCTTATCTGGAAAGGACAGCAAAAAAAACATGGGTTCTTAAAATCATCGAGACAAAATCTTCTGTCTATCCTGCGCGTTCACAATTATTTCGACTCTTAAAAACACAAGACTATTTAAGTAGGGTTTTAGATGTCGAGTCAAAACTTGAAGTTAAGTTTTGCCAAAAAGCCGATCCTCCATTAACCTTTTAGTATGAAAAAAATAATTATCTCAACTGTTGTTTGTTTTACACTTCTCTTTTCATCTGTTTCACAGGCCGCTCTTGATCCAAAACTAAAAATGTTAGGGACAATGGCCGGATATGGAGTTGTTGGAGGAGCACTTTTGGGAACTGCAACAATGGCCTTCGGAGCTAACGGGAGAGCAATCGCTAAAGGAGCGTCTCTTGGTCTTTATGCTGGGCTTATTTTTGGTGGGTATATTATTTTAAACTACGAAATGAAAAAGCGTGGTTATGGGCAAGAGACTAAAGAAAATTACTATCCAGACAGCTCTGGAGAATATGAAGACCCACAAGGGAATCTTTCTTTTCAATTTGATGAATTCCGCCTGGCACAGGTAGAAAATAAAAAGGACCCAAAAGTGGATCCTTCATTTTCTTGGAATTTTTTAAGTTACGAATTCTAAACTTGGTAAGTCTGTTTTCTGTTACCAAATTTCTGGTGTAGGTTTTCAGTTTCATCAGTTTCAAACTGCTCTTCAATTAATTTGAATGCGTCGAAGTTATAAAGCTTAAAAACTTTTAAGAATTCTGTTTTTACGTTTGAAAGTTTTACCTGATCTCTGTTCTTATTAAGAATGTGAAGAGTTTCAACAAAGATACCAATCCCTGAAGATCCTACGAAATCCAGCGCGTGCATATCCAGAGTGATCGTGCATGTCGGGTTCTTTTTTGAAAGTTCCTGCAGCTCTAAACGTAGTGGGAGTGAGTTTTCATAGTCTAGTCCTCCAGACATATGAACAATAATATTTCCCTGTGAATCAGTGTGGATTTGAGCTTTCATGGCCATTTGTACGTTCCTTTTTAAAGGTTAGCTGTGCTAGAATGAGTTTAGCATTAAATCAAAAGCGATTCTCCTGGCGTTAACTTTTGCCCGTTTCGAGGAGAACTATTTACAGGATTAATTTTGTCGGAATTAACACTCGTCACACTTCCCATTGGCAACACCGGTGATATCACAAGAAGAGCGCTGGCCGCTTTAGAATCCGGTCGCACTTTTTATGCGGAAGACACGCGCGTTTTTAAAGACCTCCTGAACTCTCTGGGCATTTCTTTTCAAGATAAATTTATTGATTCCTTTCATGATCAAAGTGTCGGGAAAATTGATGTGATCGTCGGAAAAATTAAAAACGGCGAATCAGTTTATTTAGTTTCAGACGCAGGAAGCCCGATGGTCTCTGACCCGGCCTATCCGCTTTTAAAAAGACTTTTAGAAGAAGGCATTGAGATCAAGACTCTTCCAGGAGTCACTGCCGTGATTACGGCGCTGGAGCTCTCAGGACTTCCTCCACACCCATTTCACTTCTGGGGTTTTCTTGCGCGTGGAAAAGGCGAGAAGAAGGATTTTTTCAAAGGCCTTAACCGAGTTGTGGGAACGCATATATTCTTTGAATCTCCTCACCGTATTTTTGAAACGATTGAGCAGTTTTTTGAATTGAATGCAGATAAAACTTTAGTTATTGCCCGTGAACTAACCAAAACGTATGAGTCTGTTTACAGGCTTTCAAAAAGTGATTTACCCAACCTCAAAACCATCGTCGTAGATAAAGGCGAGTTTGTTGTTCTTTTTCATAATGAAGTAGAAAATGGAAACTCGGTTAATCAAGATGAAGTCAATGACCTCATTAACGATTACCTGGAAAACGGCGGCAGCACTAAGAAGCTGGCGAAGATTTTTTCTAAGGTTCTCGGCAAAGACACCAAGAGTGTCTATGACCAACTAAGCCGGTAAGGTTAAGAAATAATTTTCCGCTGGAAGCATTCTCCTGTAAAATTATTTAAACTAATCATGTTAACAATGAAATTCATGGGACGCTTATGCTAGTTAGGATTATTGGCGGTCACGGTGGGGTATCACCAGGCTTTAAAGCAACTTCTTATCTGATTGATGGAAGACTTTTAATTGATGCGGGTTCAGTTGCTTCAGGTATCCAAATTGAAGAGCAGTCACATATTGATTACGTGCTTATTTCTCATTCACATCTCGATCATATTTCTGATCTTGCTTTCCTGGCCGATAATTGTTTTGGCATGAAAGGGAGACCTTTTGAAATTTATGCCAATACTCCAGTGAGAGAGGCGATCAAGCTGTCTCTTATACACATCTCCGAGCCCACGAGACGCTCAGTTATCT
>CAXHHE010000416.1:0-3064 GCA_964016365.1 uncultured Bacteriovorax sp.
ATAACTGAGCGTCTCGTGGGCTCGGAGATGTGTATAAGAGACAGGATCAGGTCAGTATTGTCGTGCAGGTTTTTTTCTTCAACGAAGTTTAGGTTTTTAAGATCGCCTTTAAAAAGTTTTGTCAGTCGGTCTTTTTCTTTTGAAAGAAAGAAGACGGTTTTCTTTCTTCTGTGTAGCCAAGAAGCCAGGTTGGGAAGAATACTTTCAAATTCTGAAGTGACCTTTGGTTTTAGTACGATAGTGATATTTTTAACTTGGGCCACCAGTGCCTCCCGAAGACATGAAAATATTGAGGGCCTCGTCAATGTTCTCAAATGGCTTCGATAAAAGCATGCACCCGTACTGAGTGGCTTTCTCAATAACGTGTGGAGAACTGTAGGCAGTAATGATAATAAAAAGTTTGCTGATTTCAGACATTGTGTAGCGACCCTTAGCCTCTTCGATGACGTCGAAGCCAGAGATGTCTTGAAGCATAAGATCACAGATGATTCTGTCGAATTGCTGGTTAAGAATCAGTCCGATCGCGTCGCGACCGCGGCTTTCCACAGTAACTTCAGCACCACGTTTTTCTAAAAGCTTTTTCAGCGATTTTTGAATCAGTGGCTCATCTTCGATGAGTAGAATTCTCTTCAAGATATAACTCCTTGGGCTAACCAGGTAAGTTTATCGAGAAAGTTGCACCTAATAAAGGGGAATTGTTTTTAAATTCGATTTTAGTTCCCAGCTGGTGGGCCAGGTTTTGGCAGATAGAAAGCCCAAGTCCGGTTCCGGAATCTTTGGTAGTAAAAAACGGCTGAAAAATCGTCGAAATGTGCTCGGCCTTGACACCTGGCCCATCGTCAATCACAGAAATCTCAAGGTTTCCTTCGCTCTTGACCAGTTTGATGGTGATATTATTTTTGCGATAGTCACTGTTATGTTCTTTGATCGCTTGGGCCGCATTGATAATCAGGTTAAAGATGATTTGCGTCAGAATCGTCGGGTTGGTGATGATCTCAAGGTTTTGCTCAAAACCAATACATTGAATTGATTTAGCGATTTCTTTGGTTTCACTTTTTGTCAGCGTAATAACTTCTTCCATAAAACGATACAGGTTCACTTTTTTAAATTCCTGTTGATCGTTGTAAAGGTTGGAGAAGTTTTTAATGATGGTCTGTGAACGGTTCGCATTTTGCGAGATTTCATTCAAGACACTCTCTGTCTCCGGGTTAGTGGCTTCACTTTCTAAAATAGAACTTGTGAGATTGAGACCAAAAAGCGGATTGGAAAGTTCATGTTGAAGCGTGTTGAGTAGCTCTCCTAAAAGAGAAACGCGCTGAGAGTGATAGAGCTCGGTAGAGATCTGGTCTTTACTAATATTTGAAAGCTCCATACTCATAGGCTCTTCGCCTTCAATCGGGAAGATCATCAGGTTAGAATTTTCATAAGCTGTTTCATCTGTTTTGTTGGTAAAAACAGTATGGTTATTTTTTTTGACAGCGATTTTTTCAGGGAAGTTTTCTAATGATTTCCTTAGGACTTCTTTTTTTAAATCATTTTTTTCTTTATCCAGAATCTTTAGAAGAAGCGGGTGTAAAAAGGCCGAGAGCGCCTGGAATTCATCTTGTTCCTCCATGCTTGGAGGAAGAAAGGAGTTGCGGGAAATGAGGTAAATAACAGAGTAGTTTTTTAAATCAATTTCGCGCGCCAGGAAGTTTCCAACAACGGATAAGTCATCTTTTAAACTCAATGATTGATTAAAGATTTTGTTTTTACTTTTTTTAACCAGGTTAAAAAGCGAGTTAAAATTCTGAACGGCAATCAGCTTGGTTTCCTGATTTTCTCCGTGATAAGCGTAATAGTTTTGTCCTACAGGTTTTCCTTTCTCATGAACGAGCACGTGGCAGGATTCAAAAGAAGACAGCGATGGAAGGCGCAGGATTTCTGCCGGAAGTTCTTTAACTTCACCGATAGAAAAAAGCAGCTTTCTCAGCTCTTCTTTATGTAAGTATTTTCTTTCTAAGTCGTGGGCCTTGCCAGACTTAATAGAGTTCAGCACTTTTTTTTCAAAGCTGCTGCGGGTGAAGCGGATAGGTTTTGATTTGAATTCAAGAGAATTAAGCTCGAGGTTACCCGAGCTTAGTAATTTTTTAATTTCTTTAATTCTGGTAAAACTTTGATCTTCCACTGAGTAAGGTTATCGACCAGTTCATACTCTAGCAAGTCACAAAGCATGATCGTGTCATTTTTTTCTTTCGCCTGAAGAAGGGCCTTCATAACTGAAAGAAGGTGGATTTCAAGTTTTTGGATGCTCTCATCTTTGAAATTCATTTGCTCAAGGTCTGTTCTTAAGACGCGGTATACGCGTGAGACCAGCTGGATATAAAGATCCATAAGATCGATGACTTCAACAAATGACTGGTGAGCCGTGTCGACTTCACCTAGGTTGTATTGAGTAATAAGTTTTTGAATTTGAGCGGTAATGTAGTCTACGTAACCAAAACATGAATCAATTGATTCAAAGGCAAGATCCAGCGATGTTTGTTTCGTTTCTTTGTTTAAAGACGTCATAAGCTTCCTACTTGTTTAGATCCGAGCGGGTCTTTGTTTTACTGCCAATAATCTTATATTCGGCAATCGTATTTTGAACTAGTTCGTACATCACGCTTGAGAGATGTGCGTTTTCTTCAAAACAGTAATATGAACTCTCAGTTAGTTTAACCACGTTTTCACCAAAAAGATTACCTTTTCTTACGGTGAAGTAATCAATGATTGGCGCCAGGTAGGGAGAGGTTTTTTGAACCATTCTCTGAAGGTGGTCGATTTCATCAATCTTCTTAGAGTATTCCTTGATTTTGGAAATGCTGGGTGTTGATGATGAGATTTCTTCCAGGATATAACGCGAATATTTTTGCCCGAACTCAGAGAGTTCAAACAAGTGCTGAAGACCTGTCATGGCATCCAGAAGATCGCGGTGGGTGGAAGGAGAAAGTTTTGGGAATGGGTGGCTGTCTTCCACATCAGAAAGCACAAATGACCAGGTAACTTTATAAAGTGTCCTGAAAATGTCATTAATATCCAGTTG
>CAXHHE010000417.1:0-3037 GCA_964016365.1 uncultured Bacteriovorax sp.
CAAAAAGAAAAATCACGCCGGCCACTTTAAAGAACATCGTCATCTTTGGAGTAAAAGAAAACAATGAAAGCCCTGTCAGGATAATCATAAAGTAAGTGAAATCCATCACTGATCCACCCAAGGCAATCGAAAAAGCGGAACGAAAGTTATGTTTCAGCAGAGTATTCACAACCCAAACGTTAATTGGGCCAACGGGAATACACATTAAAAAACCGATAGCGAGACCTAAGATAAGTGCGATCATGCTTGAGCACTCTCCAGGCGGTGGTAAATCTTTTGTTGATAGATCAACATGATCACCAGCCAGGTATTACCAAAAATAATGGCATAACCAAAAAGCCATTCAGGTCTGTCGAATAAAAGAGCGAAAATAAGAAAAGCGATATGCCATGCCGGCCCGATAAGGCCCCATAACTGGATGGCACGGTAATTCTTCTCAATATAATTTTTGCATTCAAACTTTAAAGAACGCCCTTCATTACCTGCTTGAAGTGTGCTGAAACCTAAATAGGTCGTCAGCATAAAAAGGCGAATTTTTGACTCTTTTGGATTGGCCTTCGCGGCTGCAAGCTTCTGGCGAAGTTCTTCAACTTCTCTTTGAACAAAACCGCCATCTCCGCGGTCATATGAGAGGTATTCCATCAGATAGTGATCGTAGATAATCGAGTGCAGCGCCTTACTTAATCCGGCGGCAATCACCAGATAAACCGTCGGGATAGAGCCCATCATCGGCATCGCCTTCGTCACGCCAAAACCAAGTCCGATATAACAAGCGATGTTTGAGGTGTAATCCACCAGGCCATCAATAAAACGGCCAAACTCAGATCCATTCTTTTTCATTCTCGCCTGCATTCCATCACAACAATCCAGAACGGCAAAAAGGAAGAAAAAGAAAGCTCCCCACTGAAACTCGGCCTTGTAAAAAAACCAGGCAGCGGTAAAACCAGAAACAAAAGAAGCGAAGGAATAAT
Source organism: uncultured Bacteriovorax sp. (assembly GCA_964016365.1). Taxonomy (GTDB): domain Bacteria; phylum Bdellovibrionota; class Bacteriovoracia; order Bacteriovoracales; family Bacteriovoracaceae; genus Bacteriovorax. The sequence continues at coordinate 972 of CAXHHE010000417.1, forward strand.
TATTTGGCGTTAGCGGCAGAGGATAAAAAAGTTTAACGATGACAAAAGCAATCGGTCTGAAAAAATAAACATCCAGGAATTCTTCTGCATGAACGTTTTTTAATGAACTTCTATATTCTGCAAGCCAAGTCACTACACTTCTCCAAAAAGTTTTTTCGCGCGCTCATAATCTTCACGGTTATCGATCTCAACCCACTTGTCACTTACTGACTGGTGAACTGACATGTCGTGCGTATGCAGGAATTCGTTCATCACGTGTTCCCAGTTTTTAGAAACGTTTTTTTCATCAGCAAGGAACTTCTTGCACTCGTTGAACATATCGTCTCTGTACTCTTTAGAGAATTTCAGGATACCGATCGCTTCACCAGCAAAAGTATACTTCTGACGCTCTTCTGCGCTTACAGCACGCTTATCGATCGTCATACGGACAAAGCCGTCTTTGTCGATCATTGTTTTTGCACATTCGATATCATCGATTGAACTCTCACCGACCAGGATCTGGTTAGGGTTTGTATCTTCAACGAAAGCTCTTAGGATTTGAGTTTCATAAATCAGGTCGGCATCAAAAAGAAGGAAATCTGTTTCTACTTTTTCCAGACCAAAGAAAAGTGAATACGTGTTCCCTTTAACTTTGTAATCATCGTTAACTGCGAAAGATAAGTTGAAGTTGCTTTTAAATTTTTGCAGGTATTCTTCAAGCACTTCGCGTTTGTATCCAGTCACCACGACAACGTCTTTAACTCCAACTGCAGCAAGGCTATCGAAATGCCAGTCCATTAGTGCTTTTTCTTTAATTGTTAAAAGCGATTTTGGGTTTGTTGTAACATCAGCAATACGCGAGCCGTATCCAGCGGCCAAAATCAGAGCGGTTAAACTAGACACAGGTTACCTCTCTTTTTTGCCCATAGACGGTCCATCGTGCGTTTCAATGGTCTATTGTGATCTTTTTTATAATCAAAGATTGTCACTGCATCCAGTGAGTCCGAGAAACAAGTTCTTCCATGAAGGACTTGTGAATCGTAAGTTAAAAGGATTTCTCCCGCTTTAAAAGTGTGGCGGTATTGATTGTCTGAGTGCTCGATGACCGAGTCCAGAGTATCAATCGCATACATTTGCTCTTCAGTTAATGGATTGTTCGTTTTTCTGTGAGCTGATTCCATGTATGGACGAAGATGGCGGAACATTGGTTCGCCTTTTTTATTGTAAGTCAGGATCGGAGCTTCGTAAGTAGCATCGGCCACTCCACGTTGTTCCCAGATAAAATTCTTTTCCAGGATCGATAAAACGTCCGGGTGTTTTTCTTTAAGGATTTTGTGAACTGTCAGGGCGTTCACCAGAATGTTTTCTCCACCCGCCATTGCCGGTGCAATACAAGAAAGAACCAGGTATTCCCAGTGGTATGGAACGTTCACGTTATCTGTATGGATTGTTCCACCTTCGCGAGTCTGGTGGTAACGAGCTCCCTTCACCATCGTGTTGTGACGGTCGCGATCGAAAACACAAATCACTTTATCACCAGCTTCGTTTTGCACTAATGGCTCACCAAGTACATTTCCTAAAAGCCAGCTGATCGTTCTTTGTTCCTGAATTGTGTATTTATTGTGAAGATCAACAAATGGTCTAACGATAACGATGCGCTTTCCGTTTTCCAGTTCGTTTCTGATCTCTTCAACTTCTCTTAAAAAAGTTGGGCAATCGTCACTCTCTAACGTCTTAGCGTCTTCGATGCGATCGTACTGATGAAGGTTTTTAATGAAGTCGTAAATTTCGTTTTGTGCTTCTGTTGAAAAAGCATAGGTAAAATTGTCATTTAACATCGGGTTTTCCCTCGAAAAAGTAATCCTAAAAAGTGCGGTAAAAATAGCACTCTCAGGAGGGGAAAACAACCTAATAAGGCTCATGAGAAAAACTCTCGATGCGCTCTGTGTAAATGTAGGTTTAGGGGGCCTTACGCCACGCGCGTTACGACAGGGCCTCTAACTCTTTATCGTATTTAGCCTGGATAAATTCCAGATTTTCTGTCTCTTATACACATCTCCGAGCCCACGAGACGCTCAGTTATCTCG
>CAXHHE010000418.1:0-3023 GCA_964016365.1 uncultured Bacteriovorax sp.
GATAACTGAGCGTCTCGTGGGCTCGGAGATGTGTATAAGAGACAGGGCATAGTGATAACGCCGACAAGATTGATAGACGGGTTATTGTATAGCTCTTCGAGTGTAGGCACTGAAAAATCAGGAGTCCCACAGTAAACGACATTTAATTTTCTAGTCATTATTTTTTCTTTTGTTTCTTCAGGAACTTTTTTTCAATTAACTGCTTCTTTAAAAAACTTAGACGGTCGATGAAAACAATTCCATCGAGGTGATCGTTTTCGTGTTGAAGACAAACTGAAAGCAATTCATCAGCATCGAGCGATAAATGATTGCCGTACATATCTTGGTATTCAACCGTAACAAACTCAGCGCGTTTGACGTCTTCGTATACACCCGGAACACTTAAACATCCTTCTTCGTGGATGATTTCACCGGTTTTATTTTTAAAAACAGGATTGATGAAAACCATTGGTTTAAAATCTGAAAGACGCCATTCCTCAGTGCCATCGGCCATCGTAACTTTGTCTCTTTCAAACCAGATGTCTAAAACAAAAAAGCGCAGACTCACACCGACTTGTGGTGCTGCTAAACCAATACCAGGTGCGTGGTACATGGTAAAAAGCATGTCTTTAACCAGTGCTCTTAACTCATCGTTAAATTCAGTAACAGGAGCTGCGACCTTTTTTAAAACAGGTGCAGGGTATGTGAAGATGGGAAGCTTCGTTCCCTCTAATTTGTAGTTCTCTAAAAAGTTATCTTTCATTCCTATTAAATACCATAAATTAGCGCAATTTGCGATGGTAAATAAAATAGCCTGATAAGTAGAGAACAAAGACCGACGGAACCCCAAAAGTAGCAGCTATCGCTGGGATTTTACTGGTTTGTCCAAGAGTCATAAAGTACGAGTAAATAAACCAATACAGGAAGGTGAAGGTAAGAACGAAAGCAATGTTCATCCCAAAAGAGCTGTTTCGTCGGTTGGGATTAAAGAGTGCCACAGAGGCTAAAATCGCCAAAACTAGACACGTAAAGCCTGAGGAAAATTTATCGAGGAACGTGACATAATATTCACTGTCGTTGATTCCATTGGTTCTTAGAACAAGGATGTAATCATACAGGCGCCAAATATTTAGTGTAGAAATGTCAGCGTTAATCTTTTTAAAATCAGACACCGTCTCATTTAAATCAAATTTTTTATCATGAAAGAAGCTTGGTGCTGGAAATGTTTTGTTTTCCAGGTTGGTCACATGAACGCCTTTTTCCAGCTGCCATGTTTTTCCATCAACAAATTTTGCCGTACCGGCACTTACTTGCTCGGCCAGTTTGAAGTTTCTATCGTAGAAGTATAAGTTCAAATCATAAATGGTATTTGTGACACCATCAAAAGAACTATATGAAAAGAAATAGTCCTGTCCTTTAAACCAGATTTTACCAGACTTAAGTGCGTTGATTGAAACGGTACTTGTCTTTGCTTTATTGGCAATGCGTGGATGTGAATCACTTAAAAGAGACTGCTGATGTTTTGTATAGGGAACAAGGTAGCCGTTGATAAAAAAAAGAATAAGTCCAATCATTGCACCGATAATTCCTACACAAAGAACAAATTGTCTGCGGGAAAAACCGCTGGCAAAAATGGCCGTCAGTTCGTTGCGGCTCTTAAGCTTATTGATAGAAAAAAGGGAAGCAACCAGGCAAGAGACTGGAAAAATTTTAATAAGAAACGATGGCATCTCCAGAGCTAAATCCAGCAGAATTGAGCGCAATTCGTTTGTTGCCTTTAAAAGACCTGTCAGGATATGTCCAAGCGACAAGACCATGGCCAGGATAAAGACAGCACCTAAAAAAAATGTCAGCCATTCTTTAAGAATGAGTTTTCTGATTGTAAACATGGGGTCTGATTAAAAACACAAAAGTTGATAATAAGGGACGCGCGATAAAAGCATTAAAAGCAAACTTCAAGACCGGTTTCTGGTTTAAAAAATCTACCAGGCGAGGCGAGTATGCATAATAAAAATCGATAAAATCCAATCCCAGTCTGTGTTTGGCGATCTTCAGCTTGAAGTGTCTTAAGACTTCAGTTTTTTCGTGCTCAAATCCAAAACACATTGTGGCCACATAACATCTCTTCGCACTGATCTGAATCTTGTGGTAAGCGGCTTCAAAGGCCTTGGGATTGTGGGCCTGCTTTTTATTGTTAAATTTGCGGATGATCTGAGCGTTTACGTGTTGGTATTTAAAACCAATTGAGAACTTCATAAACTGATCTAAGCAACGCAGACAATCTCTTTGTAGGTTAGGGCTACGATCGTAGGCCTTGGCCAAATCCCAATAAGCGTGACTAATTAACAGCAACTCCGTCATGTCTTTTTCCGCATCAAAGAGCGAAGGAGTCAGACGGTCTTCAGTCGTATCGAAATAGAGAGCAAGAATACCGAGGTATTTGTTATAAGAATCCACGGCCTGGGCCATGCGGTCTTCTTTGACAAAAACTTGAGCGCGCTTGAGGTGAGTCAGTCGTGTGCGGTAAAGTTCCACAACCTGCTCGCGCTTTTTCTCGTCCTTGAGGTCTTTTGCGTCAGCTTTTTTCTTTGCCAAGTTACACCTATTTTAGAATCTTAACGATGCTGCGAAAGACATCTCTTTTATTTTAGATTCTGTTCTGTTGATAGTCGTATCTGCATCTTGTGTAGTATTTTTCAGAGCGAACTCAAGAGCAAGTCTTGGTTGAATCCATGCCAATCCAAAACCATTTCCTTTTTCGTCGTGTTCTTTATCTTTGAAAGCACCAAAACGTAGATAGAAATCATCAAGCACGCGCACCTGAACACTTCCGCGGTAAAGAAGTGACTCAGAGATTTCTTCGGCCGTGTAGTTTGCACCGAAATCAAGACCAATAGTAATGTAGTCAACAAAAACATGTTGTGCGCCGACAATGGCCTTTGTCGCCTGGCCTTTTGATTTGAAAGCATCGTAAACAACAACACCAACTGAGCTTTGTGCTGTCTCTTATACACATCTGACGCTGCCGACGAAGGCTTCTGTGT
>CAXHHE010000419.1:0-3009 GCA_964016365.1 uncultured Bacteriovorax sp.
ATAACTGAGCGTCTCGTGGGCTCGGAGATGTGTATAAGAGACAGCTATAAAACTGCTGATGTTAAAGCATGGCTTGCTTATAAAAACGAAAAGGTTGTTGGAAGAATCATGGCGATTCACAACTACACTTATAACAAGCATGAAAATAACAGCGTTGGACACTTCGGTTGTTTCGAGGCCATCGAAGATCTTGAAGTGGCCCAAGGGCTAGTTAATGTGGCCGCTGAGTACTTAAAGAAGAAAGGACTCACAAGCATGCAGGGCCCGATGAACCCGGGAACAAACTACGAGTGCGGGCTTTTAGTTGATAAATACGACGATGCTCCACAAATCATGATGACCTACAATCCTCCTTATTACGAAACTCTTTTTAACCAAATGGGTTTTATTAAAGCGATGGATCTTCTTGCTTACAATATTTCTCCAGACACTCAGATGCCACAAATCGTTTTAGATATTGCGGCCAGAACTGAAAAGAAATCAAACGTGACTTACAGAAACGTGGATTTAAAAAACTGGAAGAAAGAACTCGAAATCATTTTTGAAATCTACAACTCTGCCTGGGAAGCTAACTGGGGATTCGTTCCTATGACCAGAGCGGAATTTGATCATACCGCTAAAGACCTAAAGGCCATCGTCGATCCAACGCTTATTCAATACGCAATGGTTAATGGAAAAGAAGCTGGGTTTATCTTAGCTCTTCCAGACTTAAACCAGGTTTTCAAAACGATCCCAAGTGGTCGCTTAAGCCCTGTGGCGATCTTTAAACTTTTAACAGCGAAGTCCCGCATCAACCGCGCACGCGTGATTATGATGGGAGTAAAAAAAGAATACAGAAAAATGGGACTGGAAACTCTACTCTATAGAAACATCCAGGTCTCGGTTCAAAAAAACCCGCGAATCAAAGACGTAGAGCTAAGCTGGATTCTAGAAACGAATGTGGAAATGAATAAACCACTTATCAGAATGTCTGGCCCGGCTTACAAACGTTATCGCCTGGTTGAAAAGGCGCTCTAATGAAAATTCTTGTCACCGGCGCCAGTGGTTTTGTCGGCGGCCACCTCATTGAAAGACTTTTAAAAGACGGGCACGATGTGTTTGCTCTGGTGAGAAATCCAAAGAAACTTGCGATCCCTCCTCACGAGCGCCTGCAAGTGGTAAAAGGCGATCTCGACCAAGAAAACTTATCATGGGTAGAGACTCTTCCTTCTGACTTAAATACATGCGTGCATACTGCAGGAATCGTCCACGCCTACCGCACAGATGAATTCTACCGCGTAAACACAGATGGAACGCGCAACCTAGTTAATAATTTAAAAAAGAAATTCACTTCTTTGCATTTCGTCCTTATCTCTTCGCTAGCAGCAGCAGGGCCAAGTGCCGGCACTGAAAAAAGAAATGAAAGCGACATGGATCTTCCAGTGAGTATTTATGGAAGGTCAAAAAAACAGGCCGAAGAAGTGCTTAAAGAAGTGGCCCCTAAAACTTTTGACCTGGCCGTCATCAGACCACCAATGGTGATCGGTCCCCGCGACGCTGCCGTTTTAGATATTTTTAAAATGGTTCAAAGTGGAGTGATCCTGCTTCCTGGATTTGGTTCAAAAGAAAAACTCTACAGCTTCGTCTGCGTCTTTGACCTGGTCAATACGATTGTCAAAGTGATTGAGGAAAAGAAGACGACTGTTTACTACAGCTCTCATCCACAGGTCGTGACTTTTAACGAGCTTATTTTAGAAATCAAAAAGCAATTAAAGAAAAACTGGCTGGTGTATCTTCCAATGCCACTTTTTCTGGTAAAACTTCTGACTCTAATTTTAGACTTTATCTACAAAATCTTCCCGCACCCACTGCGTTTGACTCCGGATAAATACCACGAATTCGCGGCCACTAACTGGACGTGTGATGGAGCAAAGTCTGAAAAAGAATTGGGTCAGGTTTACAACTACGACATCGAAAGAACGATTACAGTAACCCTAATCGATTACAAATCTCGCAAGTGGATTTAGTTGAATCCGACTTCGTTATCGTCTGAACAATTTTATGATAAGTGCCATTGTTTTTAATCACCTTTAGTCCGTGATTAAATTCTTCAACAATCTTTTGAGCGTTTGGTGTTTTTTTAGCGACGATAAAATGGAATGTCACTTTGTAAGGAATATCAGTCGCCGGGATAGAAGTGATTTCATTTTTATCGCCGTAATACTTTTTTACCAGCGCTGCACCCACGACTTCATCAAGACCAACCATATCTACTCGCCCCAAAACCAGCATCTTCAGGCAAGATTCGATATTAATCGGGCTCTCTAAGATCATCTTTTTTTCTTTGATGGTCTTTTCATAATAAACGTTATTCCAACCATTAGGACGACAAAGTCTCTTTCTTTCGAAATCACTTAAGCTTTTAATCGGTGAATTGGTCTTCACAAAATAACGAATGCTGAATTCGTGAATAGGTTGAGAGAAAACAAAATCGACTTCCCTCTCCTGGCTTTTTGACCAGGGATACGAACCCGTGGCCGAAGAATTCTGCAAAAGATACATCGCTCTTTTCCAGGGAACAAAATCAATCTTAAAGTCTTTATTAATTTCTTTGTAGACGGCCTCTACAATTTGAGTGGAAATCCCTCTGCCAAAAAGAGCTTCACCGCTATAAGGGGCGTACTCTCCAGAGATAATCTTAATTGGCTCAGCTAAGACACTCTGACTAAGAAAAAGCAGGGCCAAGAGACAAAAGCCGCGCATGCTACTTGCCTTCCTTCAAGCGAATCTGGAACCAGAATGTACTTCCCACGTTGACTTCGCTATCAACGCCGATCATTCCACCCATTAAATCAATCAGGCGTTTTGAAATTGAAAGACCCAATCCCGTCCCGCCAAACTTGCGAGTCGTACTTTGGTCTTCCTGACTGAAAGCTTCAAACAGGTTTTCCATTTTGTTTTTATCGATACCAATACCTGTGTCCCTGTCTCTTATACACATCTGACGCTGCCGACGAAGGCTTCTGTGTA
>CAXHHE010000420.1:0-2954 GCA_964016365.1 uncultured Bacteriovorax sp.
TTCTTTTTCCTTATCTGTAGCGGCGATCACCACATCAAAGCACATAAAACTCTGGAGCTTAAACCACGATGTTTTTTTAAAAGCACCAGAGACAAGAATAAATTTTTTCTTAAAAAGTTTTAACGTCAGAAGTTCCGGGAAAAAATCATAGCGGCAAAAAACCACAACAGGTGCACTCACCCATTCCCATACACTTTGAAAGTAAAGAATATTTACAGGAGAGGCCGACAACAAAGGAAGCCTGAAGAGACGAATGAGTTCAGGATGACTCTTATAAAGGTTGTGGCATTTCACCTCTACGGAAGGAGATGAATAAATGATTTCGACTTTTTTTTCACTCTTTAGGACGGCCTCTATTAAAGGTCTGACCTGCTCTAGTTCTCCCTCTGAAGAAATCTCAAAACAGTAGTCGGCCTTAAGGTTATCCTTTTTAAATGAGCGGCATTCCTCTTCCAGAAAGTTCTGGCGTTCAAAGTTGAGTCTCTTTTTAAAAAAAGGAACCAAGGGCCTTAACACAACAATCAAAATCGACAGTGGTAAGCGGATCAAAGTGGCCAGTAATAGGAGAAAAATAAAAAAAACTTGTGACATCGACGCTCAGAATCTCAAACCAGTGCCAGCTTGTCACTTAATATTCAGGCAGCTGCTCTGCTACGAGCATTTGGACTAAACATTTCTTACTTTTTCTTACTCTTAGGGCTTTTATGGACAACTAATTAAAATAACATTGTAATCTTGAGTAAACTAATAAAGAATAATGAATCCGATTGCACGGGGTACACTGAAGTAACTATCTAATGAGGAGTGGAAGAGATGTTTTCTAAACTTACTATGAGTCTAGCAATGACGATCAGCTTAATGCTTGCTAGTAACGCTATGGCGCAAACAACTACAAAGAAAAAGGCTGATCCAAAAAAGGCAACTGAGGCAAAAGCTCTAGAAGCTAAAAAGGCCGAAGAAGCTCGTCTTGCTGAAGCTGCAAAAAAAGCAGAAGAAGAAAAAGCACTTGAAGCTAAAAGAGCTGAAGAAGCAAAATTAGCTGCTGAAAAATCAAAAGAAGAGGATCAAGCAAGCATTTGGGGATATCTAAAATCTCACTTCAGCGCTTCTTATCACGGTGAGTATTACTTCACGAGAAAAGACCTAACAAGTTCAAACAAAGAAGATTACGATATTCAAGATTTAAGAATCATGCATAACCCGACTATTATCTATAGACCGGTGAAAAACTGGAAAATCTTAGCTACGTCTGAATTCAAGTACACGGATGCTACCGTTTTAAGAGGAACTTATATCAACCGTCACTATAGATCTCTTGTTCTAATTAGCCGAGAAAACGTTTTAACTGAAAAAGAAAATGGTATTAAGATGGATATCGGCGTTGGTCGTCGTATTTTCGACCGCAACCACGGGAAAGCTGCGGGTTACGGAAACAGTCGTATCAATACAAGCTTAAGCAAAAAATTTGGGGACAACCTTTCCACATCTTTACTAGTGCAATACCTGGCCAATGATCCTGCAAAAGGAAAAATTACTCAGTATACTTGGAAACATAGTTTGGAATTAATTCCATCTTTTACATTTCAGATCACTGATAAACTTTCGTACTTCTTTAATGATGATATCGTTATCAACACTCCATGGTATGGAGATACTTCTAAAGATATCGACTTCTCTCATGAAATGAATATCGGGGTTGTTTCATACCAGTTTAATGATAAAAACAGTGCATACTTTCAGTTTAAGTACTTACATTTCTCATACGCGCCATTTGATAAAGCACCAGATGTTAACGACTGGTTTGAATATTACATTGGTCACACTTACTCGTTTACTCCAAAAGTCAGCTTAACAGGTGAAATTGGATCTAAGATTTTCGCAGGAAGTGACGGGCGCGACTTTTTTGCAAAAAATATCAAATACCCAGAATTCGCTCTTTATTTCGACGTAGCTCTTTAATCAAAAATCAATGGGGTTGGGCCTTTGCCCAACCCTTTTTGTCGCCTAAGTCCTTCACTTTCACCCTAAATAATCTCTCCTAATATCCGATAAATAATCTGATAAACCGTGTTTTTTTAAGCACAAACCAGGGTTCGAGATTATGGCCAATCAAGCATTAAAAACTGTGACTCTTCAGGATTTCCTTTATAGCGAAGGAGAAGCTTGTCAAAACGTCGATGCCCGTGAGCACGTTTTTGAAATAAGAGCTGAAGTTGATTCAAGTTTTGGTTTTATCACGCTCTATGATTTAAAAAACTATTTGATCGATCACCACGATGAAGTCAAAGACTATCAAGTTAGAAATATCGACAGCACTGAATGGATTGCTCTTTTTGAACACCCTTATTTCCAGAGAAGAAAACCACAACTAGTTTCTGCAACAACTTTAAGCACAGACGATGAACAACAGTATTTCATGCTTAGAAACGGCCAGAAAACAGGCCCATTTGAAAAATATGAACTGACAACAATGCTGGAAGATAAAGAAATTCTTCTAACAGATATGGTGTCTACAAACCACGGTCACACATGGATGAAACTCTACCAAGTGGATGGATTTGACCGCAGGTCACTTAAAGAATCTGACCAACTTCCAGGTGTTCCTTCTCATGTATTAATGCAGCAACAAGACTCTGTCATTGCCATTTCTCCAGAGACAGAAGCGATCTCAGGGCTTGCTTACTTAAGCAATGTGAAGCGCGGTAAATCTTTTGAAAGAGAAAAAGTTGAAACATCATTTAGTTCAGATTCAAAACCGAGCACTAACAGCAGCACTATTTATAAATGGCTTTTAGTTGTTTCTATCGTGGGAATTGGTTACTTTCTTTTCCACATCAAAAATCAACTAAGCTCACCTTTTAGCAATAAAGAAGCGAAGTCAGTTGGTGAGCAGGCCGAAATGCTTGATCCAGTAAATATGAACGAGCCAATGGCGCCACAGACCAATCCAAGTG
>CAXHHE010000421.1:0-2950 GCA_964016365.1 uncultured Bacteriovorax sp.
AGAACTACCCAGAAGCCTTCGTCGGCAGCGTCAGATGTGTATAAGAGACAGATACGGAACTGCTAAAAAAGTTCGCCGATTTTGATAAAGACCAAATGCTTCTTGTTTTAAAAGGGCTGGAGAAACGGGGCCTGGTCAAAAAAACCGGAGAGGGTTCTGAGGCCCAGTGGCAGAGAATCCACAAGAAACGCCCTTTCTGGAAGCGTTTTTTCTAGTTTTGACCCTGTAAACTTCACCATGCTCGCTTGCCAAAGCCTGTCTTTTTACCTACTTTGGCGCTCACTATGACTAAAAACGAAGCGATTCAATCACCAGATTTACTGCCTATTACTGCCTGGCTCCCAACGACAATGAAGGAAGCAAAAAAGCGCGGATGGGAAGAACTTGATGTTGTCCTGGTGACAGGGGACGCTTACGTTGATCACCCGGCCTTCGGGACTGCGGTTATGGGGCGAATTCTTGAATCAATGGGATTAAGAGTTGCCATCATTGCCCAGCCAAACTGGCGCGATGACCTTCGCGACTTTAAAAAATTTGGAGCGCCAAAATATTTCTTCGGAGTGACTTCGGGAAATATGGACTCAATGGTTAACAAATACACGGCGGGGAAAAGACTTCGTTCAAACGATGCTTATACTCCTGGCGGATCACCTGATTTTAGACCTGATTACGCTACAACTGAATACACACGCATTTTAAAGAAACTTTATCCTGAGACTCCAGTTATGCTGGGTGGAATTGAGGCTTCTCTTCGCCGAGTGACTCATTACGATTTCTGGTCAGATAAATTAATGCCGAACATTCTTTCAACCTCAGGAGCTGATCTTCTGGTTTATGGAATGGGTGAGCAGCCGATGAAAGAGTTGGTAAAGCTGGTTCTTGCAGGCGTGCCTTTTAATGAAATTAGAAATATCCCTCAGACGGCCTTTTTGATTGACCAAAAAGACAAACTTCCCATGGGAATGCCTGGTTGGGATGATTTCGAACTGACAAGCCATGAAGTTTGTCTAAAAGATAAAAAAGCTTATTCAAAAAATTTTATGCACGTAGAAGTAGAGTCTAATAAGCAATTTGCTAATAGACTTCTGCAAAAAGTAGAAGGGAAAACCCTGATCATCAATCCTCCATACCAGACGATGACGGAAAGTGAGATTGATGCTTCTTTTGATCTTCCTTACACCAGATACCCACATCCCAAATACAAAGACAGAGGAGCGATTGCTGCTTACGAGATGATTAAGTTCTCGCTAAACACTCACCGCGGCTGTTTTGGTGGATGTTCTTTTTGTACGATCTCTGCCCACCAGGGAAAAATGATTGCCAGCCGTTCAAAAGACTCGGTGATGAAAGAGCTGGATCAAATCGCTAAAATGCCAGATTTCAAAGGATACATTTCAGATATCGGTGGTCCTTCAGCGAACATGTACCAAATGAAAGGAATCGATCAAGAGCACTGTGATAAGTGTGCTGCTCCATCATGTATTTTTCCGGTTATCTGTAAAAACCTGGATACGAATCCTCAGAAGATGACTGAGCTTTATAAAGAAGTGGCGAAACATCCAAAAGTTAAAAAGGCCTTCATTAGCTCTGGCCTTCGTTACGACTTAATGTTTAACGAAAGATCTCGTGACCCGAAAAAAGATGCAGAGTATGTTGAGCAATTGATTTCTCATCACGTTTCAGGAAGAATGAAAGTTGCTCCTGAGCATACAGAGGATCACGTTTTAAAATTCATGAGAAAGCCTGCGTTTCATTACTTCGAATCTTTTAAGAAGAAGTTTGAAGAGATCTCAGCAAAAAAAGGTCTGCGCCAGGAATTGATCCCGTACTTTATTTCATCGCATCCGGGGACTACTCCTGAAGATATGGCCCAGCTTGCAGTAAAGACAAAGAAGCTTGGTTACAGACTAGAGCAGGTTCAGGATTTTACTCCGACACCTATGACTGTTGCCACTGAAATTTATTATTCAGGATACCATCCATACACTCTCAAAGAAGTGAAGACCGCCATCACACTTGATGAGAAGACTCGCCAAAGAACATTCTTTTTCTGGTACAAACCAGAGAACAAAAACTACGTGAAGAATTACCTGGCAAAAAATAAGCTGTTTGATTTAACGAAAGAACTCTTCGGTTAAGGAAAGTTTACTTTGATGAAGTTGTCGATGTTTACGTCTTCAACACTCATTGAACGAAGCTCGGTGATGACGTAGCCAACTTCGGCCGGAGTCAGAGGTTTTTTCTCACGGGCCACTTCCCAGCCCCAGTTCCATTGATATTTATTTTTGATCGGAGAGTGGTGACCAGCACGCACTCCTGTGTAGATCACATAGCCCCATTTTGGTCCAGCGGCCTTCTCCACACATGAACGCAGGCGAAGATCGGCCTGGTCCATATCGTTTTCACTTCCACCAAACCAATAGCGCAGGTCGTGCTCTGTACAACAGTGCTTCCAAAGCCCGGGCTTCGAGTAAGTTCCGTCGGCAAACATGGTACAGCCGTCTGTCTCGAAGGGTTTTAGCTTAAGCTCAGCTTTTAAGCTTGGCGCCATAATCACAAGAGAAAGAAGACTTAGAAGTTTTAAACTTTTCATTTGGAAATTCTATCCCAGATTCGGTGATATTTGGAAGGGTTTGGTGGACGAAATGGCTAAACATATCTAAGCTATTAAAAAATGGAGTTTAAATGGACCACAAAGACCTTAAGAACACCCTACAAGAATTGCCTGGTTTAAACCGCGATCAATTACAAGACATCGAGGACAGGTTAAGTGAAATCAAAGACCGTACAACAGAGTTTGTTCAAAAGCACCCGCTGACATCAATTGCTATTGCTGCTGGAATTGGCTTTATTATCGGTAAACTTCTTTCAGGCAGGCGCTCATGAACGACATTTTTAAAATCGGTGAATTTTTTCTGAATTATTTTATTGCTGTCTCTTATACACATCT
>CAXHHE010000422.1:0-2931 GCA_964016365.1 uncultured Bacteriovorax sp.
GTTATTATAAGAGCGATAATAACTTGAATCCATCTACGATTTAAGCCACTCCCCGGAGTGGCTTTTTTATTTTAGCGATTCAGTTTTTCTCACCGACACTTACTGTTTCTTACATTTGGTACTGAACTTGCTCTTTAAATAAGTGACCAGTCAAAAAGAATGGTCATCAAACAACAACAAATAATCAGTGCCCGTAATCAGGAGTGTTTTATGAGCGAGAACAAACAAGGAGAAAAAGGATTATTCGAATTGCTTGAAGAAAGAAGCCCTGACTATATGGCGAATTCTAAGCAGGCCGTAAATCTTGATACATTGATTTCTAGCAATGAAGATGAGCACTCTAAATTCGAATTTCTCGTTCAAGACATGTTTTTAGATCATTTCTTTCCTTAGAAAAAATATTTCTCTGACACGACCATCAACGAAGAAAAGGGTCACCATTATGGTGGCCCTTTTTTTTAGTTTTCCACATGAAAATGTGAATAACTCATTAAACAAATCGGGATTACGGGGCACTTTGTTGGGGATTCTTGCCACAATACTTTTCCACCTCAATGCGATTACAGTCATTTCCAGCGATAAAATCTTGGCACAGGAGATGCAGTGTAAATAGTAGAAGCTAAGAAGGCATTCGTGTTTTCTTAGTGGAGGATCGCAAGACAAAAGTGAAAAACGAATTGTAATAACTTTTGTACAAGTTCGATGAAGAAAAGGAATTGTCCACTCAGAGAGAGAACTTTCGGGTTCGATTCGAAGACAGACAAAAAATGGGAAAGGTAAAACTTTTATCCACTCCTTTCAAGCAACGTTCTTGGTTCCACAATCACAATTAGAAGCCATCCTTCGGGGTGGCTTTTTAAATAAATATATTCGCGAGCGTTAGCAGAGGAAAAAATTAAATGTTTAAGTCTAACTTATTTTGTGCTCTTGTAGCCTTGATAACGGCGGTAACTATTTCTTCTGCTTTTGCTAAAGGATATCTACACAGCGATGGTGGCATCGCTATGGCCAGAGGCCAGGTAGTGGTAGAAAAGATTAAATAACAATTCATTTTAGGGGACGTAAGACTTGGAGAGACGTATCAATAAACCATTTGTGCAAACTCACGTTTGATCCCTACCTATTGATATAAAAGCCACCTTCGCCGGTGGCTTTTTATTTTAAAACATTCACACAATTAAATTCACGGAGGATTTATGGTTTCAGAAACAAAGAAGTCACCCCCGAACAAATCAAAAGATATTCTCACTTTCAAAGAAGACGATATGTCGCCGAAGGGAAAAACCAAACATACCGTTGAACCAGACTGGCCGACAAAAGATTCGATCCCGGAAAAGCGAAGGAAGATTAAAAGGACAACAACAGGTCGGTTACCATAAGGAGGGTACGAATATGATGAATCAATCTATAGCCACAGATAAACCATTAGCGGTCATTGCTAGTAGTTCATGTTCCGATGGATATGATTTAGCAAGACAATTTGCTGAGCACGGGTACGACATTATCGTTGCGGCAGCAAACCCTTCTGTCGTTGAAGAGGCAGAAGACTTTAAAGAATTAAAAGTCGATGCCGTCAGCTACCAGCTCGATCTCTCTTCTCCTGAAGGAGTTGAACAGCTTTACAGACGAATCGTCGCAACTGGACGTGCTGTTGAAGCTTTAGTTATTAACACCGGTTTAAGTGAAGACTTAGAACAGGAAACAATCCTAGCGAAAAAAGTTCTTCATGATATGGCCGACAGAGGTTTCGGACGCATTCTCTTTGCTTCATGTGGAGACCAAAAAGATGCCGACAAACTTTGTGAAAGCTTAAAACACGATATTGAAGGTACAGGTGTAACAATGAAAGCATTGAGCCCTGATGAGCAAGTTGTGTATTTTTTAGATGAAGAATTTACAGAAGATAAAAAAGAATCATCTGCACTCCTACACTAGGAGTGCAGCTTAAAAATCCTAACGATCCGGCCACATCATTGTGTGGCTGTCGTCGCAAATTTGGCTTAAAGGCTCAGTCGAGTTTTTGATTTTCTCTTCCATTGTCGCCCAAATTTTATGATTGGTGTTTTTCGGGTGTCTTAGAATCGCCACAGTTCTTGGATCGATTCCTTCAGCTCCACGAATAATTCCTTCCGTAAAGGCCACTGTGTACGTTTTAAAAGGGTTTACCTTTTTGCCGTTAACTGTGATCGTTCTGATTTTGAAACCGAACGGTCCGCGCTCGTATTCCATTTTAATACCAGAGAAAGTCAGCGGCTGACCAAAGTATGATAGAGCATCCAGAGTCAGTCTTAACCAGGCACCTTTAATTTTTGTCGTGTAAATATCCCAACCGTATTTTTGATCAAACTCAAACACTCTAGGCATTGAGTTTAAAATCGTGCGTCTTGTGATGTCCCCTACCGGGTAATTTGATCCGTTCATTTCCGGAGCGTGGATAGCGATATCAGCTCCTGCTTTTTCTTTTAGAGCATCAGTGATGAAGAAGGCCCACTTGCGTGCTCCAAGCGTGTCTCCTGGTTTTAAATCAGAATATCCAACTTTTTCTGAAAGCCAATCCTGCCCATAAGAAGCATCCAACTCAGTATCTGCTTCCTTAACCATTTCCGTCATTTCTGGATCGGCCATTGCTGAATCCATTTTTACCGGAACAAGTTCATAACTTACAATCTTAAGTGGTTTGCCTTTAACCAGGTCCACAACTAAGCGACCAAGGTATTCAGTGTGCATTCCCGCTTGAACGATAGGCACTTTTAATTTCTTTTTATTTTCGCCGTACACTGGCTCATAAAGAGCTGTGTGCGAGTGACCACCAACGATTAAATCGATGTACTTTGTTTTTTCCGCTAACTTCACATCTCTTAAAACTCCAATGTGAGTCCTGTCTCTTATACACATCTGACGCTGCCGACGAAGGCTTGTGTGGAGTTGTCG
>CAXHHE010000423.1:0-2915 GCA_964016365.1 uncultured Bacteriovorax sp.
GGAGCGGTAAGAGAAATACTCTTGTCCATCTCAATTAAATATTTTGTTCCATCTTCCATGTTAAAGCAGCCGCACTTTTCCAAGAAAAGCATTAAGCCCCAGGCTTCATGGAGAACTTCTCTTGGATTTTCTCTGGTGCGAAGAAGAGCATTTAAAGAAGGTGGGCAGTGAACATTAGCGCGTTCTCTGGCATTGAAGCGCCCTTCTCTTTCAAAGTCGCAAGCAAAAACAAAATTTGGATCAAGAATGACAGTGTCACTAACCAGGATTCCTAAACGTTTCTCAGTTCCTAATGAATGACGGTGTAAGTAAGTGACGACTCTCATTTTTTAGGTCTCCCGTAACGTTTGTTGTACTCAGGAAGAATGGCTTCCATGGCCTTAAAGAAATGGCTCATCTCTCTTTTTGTTCCAAGTGAAACGCGAACGTAGTCCGGCATTTCATTGGCCTTGAGTTGCCTAATAATAACTCCCTTATCAAGCAAGCTATCAAACATATAGCGTGAAGCTTCTTCTGAGCCAGTTTTAAAAGCAATAAAGTTTGCCACAGATTTAATTGGGTTAAATTCGTGCTTTGTTAAGAAGTCGAAAGTTTCCGCGTATCTTCTTTGATTGTTCACAACAGTTCTTCTTAAGTGTGGTTTGTCGTGAATAGCACCGGCTGCTCCCATTTGAGCGATAAGGCCTGGTTCAAAAGGAAGTTTAACTTTGTGAAGGTTGGCAATCAGGTCTTCATGGCCAAAACCATAACCAATTCTGATTCCAGAAAGACCGTAAGCTTTAGAGAATGTTCTCAGTGTCAGAACATTGTCATAACGATAGTCCATTGAATTCGGATAATCTTCTTTTCCAACAGCAAATTCAAAATAGGCTTCATCTAAAATAACCAGAACATGCTTTGGGACATACGACATAAGAATATCGAATTCCGTTTTAGTGATATAGGTTCCAGTTGGATTATTTGGGTTACAGATATAAATGACTTTCGTTTTTTTAGTGATGCTTTTTCCAAGGGCAATAACATCAAAACGATAATCTTCCGTCAGAGGAACTGTTTTTAAAATCGCCCCAACGCTTCTGGCGATAATGCTAAACCCGATAAAACTATTCTGGCATGTCAGGACTTCCTGGCCTGCCTGAATGAAAGCGCGGGCAATGTAGGCCATGATCCCTTCAGAACCATTTCCAAGAATAATGTTTTCGTGTTTAAGTTTATAAAGCTTTGAAAGAGAACTCTTAAGCATATAAGCATTCATATCTGGGTAGCGGTGCACGTCCCAAAGAGCATTGGTCATAGCTTTAATAGCAAATGGAGAAGGACCAAGTGGATTTTCATTGCTGGCCAGCTTTGAAACACGGGTTAATCCCTTTTCGCGAGTTAGTTCATCAATAGGTTTTCCTGCTTGATAAACAGTTAGGTTACGAACATAGTCAGGTACTAAGGTTTGGATTTGATCAGAAATTTCCGACATAACAATAATTCCATTAAAACGGTAGAATAGATGCTTATGAAGATACCAAGTTTCTCACATGGAGGCAAAAAATGAGTCAATTTGATCATTCACATCTTGCCATCATGGAGGAAGGAATCCTGCTTTTTAACGCTCAGAAATATTGGGAGTGCCACGAGGAATTCGAGCACCATTGGTTGGAAGAGCCGGGACCACTTAGAAATGTGTATTGGGCAGTGATTCAGGTTGCGGCGGCGATGATTCATTACCGCGAAGGCAATCTTACTGGTGCGCGAGGCCTGATTTACAAAGCTAAACAAAAATTTGATCGCTGTGAGCAAAATCACATTGAAAGCGATCTTCTTTACAGTGAGCTTTCGTGGAAAGAGTTAAAACAGATGGTGCGGGCCGTGCCTGCGGAACCAGTCATTAGTGATTTTAAAAATCTTTTTGAGTTTCGTTTTAAGGACCCAAGTTTATGGAAATGGAAATTAGAAAAATCTTAGTGAAGTTCCCAAGAACAGAAGTGGACGTGGTGAATTGCCTGCCGTTTCTGGTGACCTTGAGTGAAGAGTTCCCTAAAGCGGAAATCAACGTGATCGTTGAAGAGGGTTGTTCATTAGCTCTTAACTTCATGCCGTTTAAACTCAAAATTTTTGAAAGACCAAAAACAAAATTAAGCATGGTGGAGACTCATCACTTTTGCGCCAACTTAGATGATATTTTCAATATTGATTTATTTTTTGATCTGGAGGGCACTCTTAACTCAGCTTTCATGGGTTTTAACTTTCGTTCGAAAGAGAGAGTGGGTTATGAAGTTAAGTGGAACAAGTACCTTCTGACAAAACGTTTCCCTGACCAGCCGATGATGCCGATTGAAAAGAAATCAATGAAACTTCTGGAGCTTTATCTCAATAAAAATTTAAGCGATGTTCGCATTGCTAAAAGCAAAGAAAGTGGCCAGCAGATCGACAACATTGAGCAACTCTTTAAAGAACCAGAGCCACCCAAGTTTATTATGGTGATGGTGGATAACTTCGCCAATGTTTCAAGACAGATTGAAATCTGGAAAAAGTTTTTTGACTCTTTTCATGGCCAGAGATTCGTTATCTGGAGCAAACAAGATGAAGGAATTATTTCTGATCTTTTTGCCAGTGTCGACCTAGGCCACAATGAACTTTTTATGCAGAGAGGGGCCAATACAAAAGAGCTTCTTTATCTTTTTTCGAAGGTAAAAGGGGTCATTGTTAATGACGTGTGGGCAGAAGCGATTTGTAATTATATCGGAGTCGATGCCCTTTCGTTTTATGATAAAAAAGAAGGATGGCCTTCTTATGAGTATTTTAAATACCGCCCTCAGCGAGTGCTCTTTAATGCTGATGGGACGATTCAATACCATGTGATGGATGAAGTCAGAGCTGTCTCTTATACACATCTGACGCTGCCGACGAAGGCTTCTGTGTAG
>CAXHHE010000424.1:0-2879 GCA_964016365.1 uncultured Bacteriovorax sp.
GATAACTGAGCGTCTCGTGGGCTCGGAGATGTGTATAAGAGACAGATCGCGAGCTGGTGTCGAGAAAGCATCAAACTTCTGGTAGTCCATACAAGCGTTGTTGGTTTGTTTTAAAAATTCCAGGGCTTCATTGACGTATTCAATGCGCGCTTGAGATTCCTGACAAACAGCTTTGAACAATCTGTTTAAGCGGTCTCCGGATGTTTCAGTTGTGGTTGCCAGGGACTTTGCTACGTATTTAAAGAACGTTCTTGTATCCATCTGAGAAGCGAGTGTGTACTGCTCTGTCGAAGGTCCAAGCTCCGCTGGAATAGCACTTAAGTCTTTACCAATATGTTCCGGCCATCTGAATTTTCTAAATCCCCATGGATCATTTGGCAGGTTTTCAAATTCGCGGTCTCTTCTTCTAAGAAGATCACCTTTTTTTTCGTGGTTGGCCTGTGTTGAGTAAATAACATCAAATGTCCCGACAGGGTTGATGCCTTTTATGTTGTATGTGTGGCGGATAAATTTTCCGAATCTCGCCTTCATCTTGTAAGTGAAAAGAGAGCCTGGAGTGATTGATTTAATCGCCATTGGGAATGTATCGAAACGAGTTAAGTTCTCTGTTCCAACACTGTCTCCAATTTCTGTAATAAGTGCCACAACTCTTTTGTTTTCCGGGCCGGCGTAATCGAATTTGCTAGTGCGGTTGTTTAGTGTCTTACTTGGTTCACGAGAACCCGATGGGTTTGTGATGGCAAAGGGAAGTTTATTTTCGTAAGCAAAGATGGCCCTGAAAGCGTAGGCCGTGTCTGCGCAATCAGTGTTGACTCCGTAGTAAGGAGAGTTTTTATCAGTAAACATTTTTTCGCGAACGGCGATGCTTGAAACCCAGTCGATATACTTTTGTTCGTATTCAAGTGACCACGACTGAGTGTCTTCCCATACTGCTGCTTGAAGATTTGAAAGGGATAGAGTTAAAATAAAAAAAGAGAAAAGAATTTTCATTGTGCGTTGTCTCCGTGTGTGAGGGCCATTGTTTTTAGACACTTTCGTGGCATTGGTCAAGGAACTCTAATTACTAAAAGCGTTAAGTAATCAATTAAGGGATCTCCTCGTGAAAAAAATTTTAATAGCTGGTTTCGAACCATTTGATCAGGACAAAACCAACCCATCAGGTGACTGGGTTAATTGGATGATAGCAAGATCAATGCCTCTACGAAGTTCCTCTCGCGAACTCAAAGGTGTGGTTCTTCCTGTGACTTTTGATGGCGCATTTGCCACTTTAAAAAAAGTGAGTGATGAATTTTGCCCCGACATCATCGTGATGACAGGTCTTGCAAAAAATAGAAGCGTTCTGACGATTGAGCGCATTGGGATTAATTGGGTGGATGCCCGCATTCCTGACAATGATGGAGTGCAAATTCTTTCATCAAAAATTGAAGAAGGCTCACCTGATGGATTATTCACGACAATTCCAGTGGAGAGGATTCTTACTTTAGCAGAAGAGGCCAATACACCAATGAAAGTTTCAACATCGGCCGGGGAGTATGTTTGCAATCATTTGCTCTATAAAACATTGCTCTATAACCATAATAAAAAAACTGCTGCGACCTTTATCCACATTCCTGGAAGTGACAACTACGATGGCATCTATCTTGCTCTTGAATCTATAGTTAATGGACTGTAGCTTTTTGGGAGGATTTTATGAGAGCACTGTTTTTAATTTCAGGATTATTGTTTTCCTTTAATCTTTTTGCTGCTGATGTTGCGCTCAAGCCAGCTCCTTTGCCAACCGCTAAAGATGTAGATGTGGCCCGCTATATAGGTAAGTGGTATGTGATTTCTTCTCTTCCTCAATTTTTTACTCGCAATTGCGAAGGTCAAACTGCCGAGTATGGAATAGTGAATGAAAAGACAATCAGTGTTCACAATGTCTGCTACAAAGAAAATGGAAAAACCAAAGACATCAGAGGAAAAGGAGTGATCCAGGATGCTCCCAATAACGCTCGATTAGTTGTCACTTTTGATAATTTCTGGACGAGACTATTTCGCGTGAAAGGTGATTACGTGATTATTAAATTAGGCGAAGGTTATGACACTGTCATGGTAGGCTCAACCAACAGAAAATCTCTCTGGATCATGTCTCGCCAGCCAACGATGGACCCGACAACCTTAATGGATTATAAAAACCTGGCCCACGATCTATCTTTTCCTGTCACTCAGCTCGTGAACTCAAAGTACTAGACAAAAAAGTGTGCGTTACGGCAATATGGAAGGATGAAGTTAAGCCTCATCCTTCTTGCTTTGTTTAGTGGATCACTCCATGCCAAGGTTGAGATCGACACATTTAAAAAACATTCATGGAACAATGAATGGAACGAAGCCATCTCGCTTGAGCTGGATCAAAAAGAAAACTCTAACATGCTCTCGGAGAATTTAGATCACGCCGATCTCATGGAGCTGGGCTGTCCTGGTTTTAATAAGACAGATGATCTTGAGGCCAAAAAAGATTTCTGGGTCGTTTTCTTTTCCGGTCTCACGCGCGCAGAAAGTGCTTTTAATCCACTCGCTCGTTCAAGAGCACCTAAAGGTGGGCATGGCAACTACGGCCTTGTTCAGCTGTCTAAAAGAACGGGAAGAGAGCAGTGTGGACTGACTCCGGAAGAAATTGCTGATCCAGCGGCACATCTTCGTTGTGCGGTTAAGCTTATGAGTTGGCAAATTAAAGGAGCACCGGCACCTTCGGGAAAACTTCTTCGTCGCGATTTAAAAGGCCAGCTTTTTGGTAAGCGCATTCTTCTTTGGGGACCACTTCGCCAGAATGATAAGCGCGGAAGAGCGCTTTGACTGGATGGTTTAAGAGGCATTTGGAGCAGATGCCGTTTTGTAAAGCC
>CAXHHE010000425.1:0-2879 GCA_964016365.1 uncultured Bacteriovorax sp.
GGATTTTATGAAGAAGGCCATCGCCTTTAACCCGGAACACTCAGATGCTTTTGAATCCATCGGAGTTATTCTAGGGCGCAAAGAACGTTTTGAAGAAGCTATTGGCTGGATGGATAAACTTTTAAAAGTGAAACCCTCTTCAGTTATGGCCCACACGAATAAATCACTTTTCTTAATGAAACTTGGAAAAATCGAAGAAGCCGAAGCTGAAAAGGCCCTGGCGACCGTGAAATCTTTTTCAATGTTTGGTGAAGAGGCTAAAATCAAAAAGGCCTTAGATGAAGAAAAGAAGAAAAAGGATGCCGATATCCAAAGACGTGAAGGAATGTTTAAACAGGTCCTGGAAATTGATCCAGATGATACTGTAGCCCTTTATGGTCTAGGTGACGTCGCTTTCTACCGCGAAAATTTCAAAGAAGCCGTCACTCACTTAGAAAGAGTGGTTGTTCTTGATGAAAAATACTCAGCAGCTTATTTATTATTAGGTAAAAGTCTCGAAGCCAGTGGGAATTTAGAACGTGCGATGCAGGTGTATAAAAAAGGCATCGATGTCGCTTCTAAAAGAGGAGACATGATGCCTGCTAATGAAATGCAATCCAGATTAAATCAACTTATAGTGGCTTCTCGTCTCGCCTAATTCTTTTTTCAGCGTAGAAATTTTAACGAAAGCTTCAGTATCCAGCGCTTCAAGATTTTTAAGTGCAGCGTCTACCATCTTTTTATAAGCATCAATGCGCTCATAAGTTGCGTTGATAAGTGCTAAGCCTTCTTTGTTCACGCGCTTGTTTTTAAAAGCATGCGTGAAGTCAGGACGGCAGTAGTCCAGCATAAAATATTCTTCTAAAAAGCGAGTCTTGATCTTAATTCTTTCAGCTTTTGTGAACGTCAGCGTTTTCTTTTCAGCGGCTGCATCCAGGTTAGCAAAAAGCTCCATTGCCCAGAAGAATGTGAAAGTGGCGTGGTAAATCCCGCGGATAGGACGAAGGGCCTTTCTCCATGGAGAATAATAAACTTTATCGTCATCTTCGTTGATCAGGTCAACGTGATTTAAGTAAGTATTCAGATAATGGTGTCCATTTTCATGAAGAAGGTCATCCATTAAATCGATTTGGTCGCGGTCAAACATGTTTAAGCATGAATAACCTGGAAGAGACTGCATCGAGTAGCTTACGATTCCTTTTTCATTCACTGGAACAATTGTATGAGTGAAGCTTTTAAAAGTTGTGTAAAGGTGAGGGGCCACTTTTTTAATGTTCCCCAATGCCTTTGTGATGTTCTTTTTAAACTCATCGATTTTCTTTTCACCTTCTTCACAGTGAGGAAGAACATAAAGTTTTGAGTCTTCAAGAGTTAATGCCTCAGGTGCATCTTCAATTTTTAATTCAACATCTTTATCGTCAACTTCAATGATCATTTTGCTGGCTTCGGGGTCAAGCTTGCGCAGAGGAAGTGAAGGATAAGTCTCAGGAGTCTTCTTTAGTTTCACCGGAAGGTGTTTATCTGTAATATAAATCTTCTTTTCAGAGTCTCCCAGTTCAGGAACAACCTGGTACATAAGGGCGTCTTCAAATTCCTGGCGGTAAAGGCTCAGGTGAACAACGTAGAAAGAAACAATCTGGTTTTCTAAAAGTGGGACCAGGTTAGTGGAAACTTCAATAACAGGTGAACCATCGTTTAGGAAATTCAGGAAACTCTCAGCAAGTTCTGAATCATTCCAGAAATTAAAGAGTTCGTTTTCCAGGTCAGTTAATTCGTCACTGTCGATGTCTTCTTCAATCAGAAGTTCTTCGTGCAGCTGGATAACGTAGATTAAGTTATCGACCAGGTTTAGCCAGTAAAATTTTAGTGGCGAGTATGTATCAAATGTTTCATCGTGAACGATATCATTTAATTGATCGAGAAAATCCGGATCGACAACATCAGTATCAAAACCTTTTTGAAAATCGATTCTTAAATCTTCGATGAAGTCGAGGTAACTTCTCTCAACATTCTTCTGTAATTTTTTGTGGAAATCTTTGGAAAATAATTGCTCTTTCATAAGGCCTTCGTTTCGGAGTTATGTGCCGATCTTATTGATATTTCTAATATAAAGCAAGGATAAGGGTAAAATAATTAAGCGCGAGTCATCACTCTGTTATTAGTCCCATTTGGGTGACGATGTCGATGGTGGCCCTTCTCATTCTCACGCCTCCTGGTGCTTTTTCGTCTTTTAAGTCGGAGGCATTGCCAGCGACAGCATAGACGTTAGATGGAGTTTTTATGATACCCACAAACCAGCCAAACATTTTATCCGGCCTATTCATGCAGTCATGTCCAGCAGTGCAGCCAGTCCCTGTTTTGCCATAGAGTTCTGTATTTTTGCTTAGGTTTTTAATGAAGATAATTTTTTTAGTTAGATCTGTTGCTCGTTTAGAGAGTCCTAATTTTTCATTCCAAAAATTAGAAACAAAAGTTAACTCTTCGTGTGCGGAAATTTTTAGGCTGGAAGAAACCCAGGCATTTTTTAAACCGCCAGAGAAATCCTCATTGCCGTAATGGAATGTGTGCAAATATTTTTTAATAGTTTTGATGCCTAATTGAGGCATGATCCATTCAGTCACCCACTTAGCGGAAAAAGTCATAAAGGTAAAAGGCGTCAGGTCTTGGTTGAGCTCGGCGCGTCTTCTTTTCACTCCGTCCCACTTGATAATCTGGTGCTCGTCTTTGAGAACATTGTTTTCAAAGGCCATGAGTGCTGCCGGTAATTTAAACGTAGAATAAGGCGAGAATCGCTTTTTGCAGCGAGCTGGGTTGTGTTCATCCAGGACTTTGCCAGTAGTAAGGTCTGAAACTGTCTCTTATACACATCTGACGCTGCCGACGAAGGCGTCTGTGTAGAT
>CAXHHE010000426.1:0-2878 GCA_964016365.1 uncultured Bacteriovorax sp.
CGGGAGATGTTCCCGCCAGGTCTTCTTCAACATCTCCGGCACCAGGAACTTTTTCAATAATCTCTTTGGTCTCTTTAGCGTAGTTCATCAATGTCTTCATATCCGGCCCAAAGATTTTGACGGCAACATCGGCCCTTGTTCCTTCTAGAAGTTCGTTAAAACGCATTTGAATAGGTTGTGAGGCAAGGTAATTCTGTCCTGGCAGCTCTTCTTGTAAGCGGGTAATAATTCTCTGAACCAGGATTTCATGAGTCTGCTTTTTATTGTCTACTTTAGGCCAGCTCTTAACATCATTAAGCATGATATATGTATCCGAGACGTTCACACCCATTGGGTCAGTGGCCACTTCGCTGGTTCCGATTCTTGAGAAGACGTGATCGACTTCCGGGAACTCTTTAATAATCTCTTCTGCTTTCTCCTGAAACTTAATTGATTGATCTAAACCGATATTAACCGGTCTAATCATGTGAAAGGCAAAAGATCCTTCGCTAAGTTGAGGAAGAAACTCTGAACCTCTGGTCATAAAAAGACCAACACCAAGAGCGACACTCAAGGCCCCAATCGCCATAATCTTTTTAGGATTGTAGATTGAGAAATCGAGAACCGGGCGATAGATTTTCTTTAATAGCTCCATAAACTTTGGCTCTTTCTCTTCAGCGTCTCCACTCAAAATAATTGAGGCCAGAGCTGGCGCCATCGTAAATGAAAAAATAAGCGCACAGAAGACTGCAATAGCAAAAGTCAAGGCCATCGGAAGGAACATTTTCCCTTCAACTCCCGTAAGCCCAAAAACCGGAATAAACACTGCTACAACAACCAGCTCTCCAAAACCAGCAGCAAGACGAATCTCAACAGTTGCATCGTAAACTGCTTGCATAATTTCAGCTCTCGTCAGTTTTCGCCCATACTTTTTCTTAAGTTCATGAATATAACGGACACAGTTGTCTAGAACAATAACTGTTCCATCTACAATAATACCAAAATCCAGGGCCCCTAAACTCATCAAGTTCCCCGAAAGCCCAAGTGGCTTCATGATTAAAAAAGTCGCAAGTAAGGTAAGAGGAATGGTGACTGCTGTAATAATAGCGGCCCTCACGTTTCCTAATAAGATAAAGAGAACAACAATAACTAAAATCGCACCAAACATAAGGTTGTGCTCAACTGTTCCCAGCGTAGCATTGACCAGTACTGAACGGTCATAAACTGTAGTTAAAGAAATACCCTTTGGAAGTGCTTTTTTAATCTCATCAATTTTCTCATCCACACGCAATGAAACCGTACGGCTGTTCTCTCCAAGGAGCATCATAACAGTCCCAAGGACAGCTTCTTTTCCATTGTGAGTTGCACTTCCCGTTCTGATTTCTTTTCCCAGTTTTACGCTGGCAAAATCTTTAATGCGGATAACTTTCAGTGATTCTAATTTTTTAACTGGAACATTCAGTATCTCTTCTTCATTTTTTAAGAGACCAATCCCCTGAATCAAAAACTGCTCTGCGGTTTGCTCTACACTTCCTCCACCAACATTGCGATTCACCTTTTCCAGGGCCGCGGTAATGTCATCAAAGTGGATATTGTAAGAGGCCATCTTCGCCATGTTAGGAATGATGTGGAATTGCTTTTCAAAACCACCACTGGTATTGATTTCTGCAACACCAGCAACACTTAAAAGTCTTGGCTTAATTGTCCATTCCTGGATTGATTTAAGCTCCATTAACTGCTTAAGCCTACCTTCTTTAGTCGGATCTACTTTTTCAAAATCAATGATGTATTGGTAGATCTCTCCTAGCCCCGAAGAAATCGGCCCGATTTCTGGTGTAATTCCACTCGGCAGAGATGAAGAAATCCCCTGTAGTCTTTCAGAGACAAGTTGTCTTGCTCTGTAAATATCTACCTTATCTTTAAAAACGATAGTGACCTGGGAAAGTCCAAAACGCGTGATTGACCTGATTTGTTCAACATCAGCAATTCCACGTAAACCTGCTTCCACTGGCTGAGTGATCGTGCGCTCAATTTCTTCCGGTGCAAGACCTTCAACAGGGGTGTTAACTTGTACCTGATTATTAGTGATGTCAGGGACAGCATCAATAGGTAGTTTTTGAAAGGCAAAAACACCCGCAATAGCAACCAAGAGAGTCAAGGCAAGGACGCTATAGCGGTTAAAAACCGAAAAATGAATTATTTTATTTAACATACATTTTCATCCTTAGTGCGAGTGAGAGTCACTGATCCCGCCACTT
The DNA here is from genome assembly GCA_964016365.1 of uncultured Bacteriovorax sp. Taxonomy (GTDB): domain Bacteria; phylum Bdellovibrionota; class Bacteriovoracia; order Bacteriovoracales; family Bacteriovoracaceae; genus Bacteriovorax. The sequence goes on from CAXHHE010000426.1 coordinate 2,238, forward strand.
GCTGCAATCTCAGCAATGCGTAGGAACCCGACTCCTTGAATGACGATCTGGTCTCCGCTCTTTAAGTCTGAAGAGGAGATTTTCAAAACGTCTTTATTGTTTTCTAATGTTTTAAAATCAATGCGCTTATAGAAGCCATCGCGAAAGCGGTAAACATTGACTTCATTAAGTCCTTTAAAGATGGCCTCGCGTGGCACTTCCACTACGCCAGCCTTAAGCATGACTGTTTGAATCCCAAATTTTTTGGTGCTTTTTTCATTGAGCTTAAAACCATTTTCACTCATGCCTTCTTTGTGGTCATTGCCGTGGCCGTGTTCGTCTTTGTGTTCGTCTTTGTGTTCGTCTTTGTGTTCGTCTTTGCCGTGCTCATCTTTGTGATCTTCTTTATGATCATCTTTGTGACCAGCAAGATCTTCTTTTTTTTCATTATGAGTTTCGTGTTTGTCTTCATTTTTTTCTTTATGCCCATGACCTTCACCGGCAAAAAGAGTCAATGAACTCATCAAACTAAAAAAGAGAATTGTTTTCATAAAAACCTCTTAGTTTTAAATCGCTTTCAAAAACTTGATTGCGTGCTTGGATCATAGACTCTAAAGCTGTCTCTTATACACATCTCCGAGCCCACGAGACGCTCAGTTATC
>CAXHHE010000427.1:0-2831 GCA_964016365.1 uncultured Bacteriovorax sp.
TTTTCGGAAAATCCAGCTGCAATAAAAATATGGGGGGGAGATAAAGAGATCCCGATTCAAAATTACAGTGAACTTCAAGGATGGGTTTATGAGACAGGTAAAAAAATTGAATCTCATGAATGGGCCTCTGTCCGTGCCTTAGAAAAAGGAGAGGTTTGCCACAATGAAGTTTTAAAAATTAAAAAATTTGATGGCACTTACGGAGTCATTTTAAATTCAGCAGCACCCATCAAGGACGAAAATGGGCAAATCATCGGGGCCCTTGTTCAGAATCAGGATATTGCCGAACAAAAAAAATATGAATCTGAACAAAGTTTTCAACTCAATGTCAGTCGAATCCTGGCAGAGTCACTTGAACTCGATACAAACAAACTGGGCAAGCTTTTAATTCCTAATTTTGCTGATTGTTGTGTTTTTTATACGACCAATATGGAAGAAGATGTTCGTTTAGAGTTCGTGGCCCATCGGGATTCGGATAAAGCAGTTGTGCTAGAAGCCTTTATTCGACGTTATCCAAGAAATTCAGAATACTTTCAGTCGATAAAAGAAGTTTTATTGGAAGGGAAGCCAATTGTTGTCTCTCACTTAACGGATGAAGAATTAATAGAGGTTTTTCCCGACAGTAAGGATCGCGAGCTTTATTCAGCGCTCTCGATTAAATCTTTTATTTCTGTACCTGTCATTGCCCGGGGAAAATCTTTGGGAGCTGTGACTCTTTGTTTTAATGATTCCGGAAGGCGTTTTGATCAAAATGCACTTCCTTTTTGTGAAGAGTTTGCCAATGCTCTGGCCCTCGCACTTGATAAGGCCCGTCTTTATAAAGAGGCGCGCGATGCTATTGGAATTCGTGAAGATGTTTTGGCGATGGTTTCTCATGACCTGCAGAACCCTTTATCGGTTATTATGATGAGCCTTAAGGCCATTGTGAAAATTGATATCGAAGATAAAAGAGCAAAGGATAAAATTGATAAAGCCGCAGTGAGAATAAAACGCTCCAGTGAATTAATGCAGGGATTGATTGCCAGAATTTTGGATTTTGCAAAAATACAAGCAGGGACTTTTGCCATTGAATTTAAAGATCATGACCCTAAAATAATACTGGAAGAGTTTATAGAGTCTGCCAGACTGCTGGCCGAAGAAAAATCTATCAAGGTCATTAACGATGTAGATGATGATCTTCCTCATATTTTATGTGATAAAGACCGCTTCATTCAGGTCTTATCCAACTTAATCGGCAACGCTATTAAATTTACCCAGAAAGGAGGAAAGATTATTGTTCATGCGCGCAGACTCGACCATCAAGTGCTCTTTAGTATTGAAGACACTGGAGCGGGAATGACAGAGGATCAGCTGCCGCATATTTTTGATCGCTTCTGGCAAGTAGAGCATTCATCTCATCACGGAGTTGGTTTAGGGCTTGCTATTGCAAAGGGGATCGTGGAGGCCCACAATGGAAAAATCTGGGTTGATAGTGAGAAGGGAGTTGGAACAAACTTTCATTTCCTCATTCCCATAGGGGCAATTCAGCAGGATTTCATGCACTCATTTCACTAATTAAAATCATTTTTTAATCTAATCTGAAACATTCTCAAGAAACACTTTGAGGACGAAACTCTCATTACTCAACAAAGGAGAATGAGATGAAAAGATTAGGTCTATTGGCCATGTTAGCTGTTATCAGTTCAAGTGCTTTTGCAGATGGTCAGGTGTTTTACCGTTACGGAATTTCCAACCTAAACACGAGCAGAGGAGGACAAACTTTTACTGATACTGGTGGGGCCAATGGAAAGAATGATGATAAGAGCGGCCATGGGCTAGGTGCCGGTCTGGATATTAAATTGATGAATTGTCCACTGTTCGAATCAAACTCACTTCTAGGAGAAATTTTTGTTGATTACAATAGATTCTCGCACAAGAAAGTTGCAAACGCCATTGACGTTGTCGTGTCCAGTGATTCTACCAAAAAAGAAGTCAGTGTTTCCGAGCTCGCAGTTGTCGTTGCTCCAAAATACCGCTTCGATGGATTGGGAAAATTCAGACCATGGATCATCCCTGCAGGACTTGCATTCATGGTCAATTCGCCACCTTCAAACACAACCAACTATCTTGATATCGGATATCATGCAGGAGTAGGAGCGGAATATATGATCGTGAAAGAACTTTCACTTGGTCTTGATTACCGCTACACAATGGGTTCTGGCGACCCACAATTAAAGGTGAAGTACTCAAGCTTCGGAGCAAATTTAGGAATTAACTTCTAGAGCTTTGAATTGGTAGCGGGCCCCACTCACGGGTCCGCTATTTATAACCTTTAATCATCGACATCCAGGTTTTGCGCTTCCAGAAGTAGGAGTCAAGAGCAATACCGATAAAATGAATAACCACCAGGACTTCAAGACCTGTAGAAATTGCACCGTGAATCTCTTCCAGAGTTTCATCACCCCAGAAGGCATCAAGCCCCAACATCCAACCGCTAATAGCGAGTCCAATCAGGCAAATCCAAATTAAAACGTAAACGACTGAGGCCAACGGGGTGTGGCCTTCGTAATCGACGGGCGGGCCATTGAAGTGTGATGTCGCGTGAGTTTTAATATCTGACCATTTTAAAGGAAGAGCGGGAAAGAGATTTTTCTTTTTGTTAATGAATCCTAGAAAAAATCTGACAAGAACCAGTCCAAGAGCGAGATAACCTAAATTCCTGTGAGGAGGATCGCCCTCCTCCAGGATAAAGATATTGAGAACTACTGTCAGGGCAATAATCCAGTGAATGATCCTTATGTAATAAGGCTGTCTCTTATACACATCTCCGAGCCCACGAGACGCTCAGTTAT
>CAXHHE010000428.1:0-2826 GCA_964016365.1 uncultured Bacteriovorax sp.
ACACAGAAGCCTTCGTCGGCAGCGTCAGATGTGTATAAGAGACAGGAATAACTGTCGAAAGTTTTGACAGGGCCGTTCTTTTTTCACTTGTTAACTATGCTTTTTTAGAATGGATTAAGATAATCCAGATGAAAACTTTTTATAGGACATTGTTGATATCCATCCTGTCGCTCACGCTCTTTATGAGCGGAGTGGGCGCTTCTGAGCGAGTAGAAAATATCTTACTTGAAGACAGCCTACTGACCCTGAGCAAATTGGAAAACAAGTATATTACGATAAAAAAACAACGCTCTGATCTTGGAAATATTGAAACCAATTTACGTCGCACTAAAAAAGGGCAGAGTATTTATTTAAAGTTTGAAAGTATCGCCGGCTCGTTGATTGTCATCGGAATTATTATTGGAAGTTATAAGGCCTATTTTCCACCTGGGTTCAGGGCCATGGCCGGAGCGTATGTCACGGTAACGGGAATTAGTCACGGACTCATTAAACTGAGTGCAAGTGATGTTCAAAAATTATTATTAGATATTGTTAAATTAAATAATGTTCTTGATAAAAGTGAAGAATCAATTGAGGGCCAGGCCGAGTATCATTGTGCCTTAATTGAAGGCAATTATTATCACACATTCTGCCGTTAATAGATCATTCTAAATGTCAGATTCACCCTGGGGCCAATAAGCTTTTTGGTCTTGGCGATTTTGTGTTGCCAGAAGTGTTGGAGTTCATCTTTCATGACAACTAAACTTCCATCAGTGATAGGGATGACGACGGTTTTCTTCTCCAGATCGAATTTATGTTTTAATTGAAATGACCTGGTTTCGCCAAAGCTCAAAGAGGCGATGATTGGATTCGGTCCCAGTTCTTTTTCATCATCAGAGTGATAAGACATATGATCATTGCCGTCTCGATAGTAATTCACTAACACAGAATTAAACCGCGTATTCAAATCATTTTCTAATTGAGTCTTAAGCTTGAGAAGAACAGGAGTCCAGGGCAAGGCCTGCATGTGAATGTTGGAGTAGCTGTATTTCACTCCGGAATCACCATACCAGGCGGTGAGGCGAGGCTGAGGAAATGTTTTTCCGTAGAGAGTGATGGAGTCGTTTCTCCATTTAATGCCTTCGGTGACTTCATCGATGTTCACATCAGAATACTGCTCAAAGTACTGGAGAGTTCCGTCTTCAGTGATGATATCGATAAAGCCTTTAGGCAGAAAGTTCATGACTACTTTTTATTCTTTTCAAAAAGGTCTGTTTGGATTTGAACTGATTGCTCGTGGATTGAATCGAAGATTTCTTTGATGAAGTCAGGTGAAAGTCCCATTTTCTCGGCCGAGACCAGGCGATCCTTCATCAATTCTTCAAAACGCCCTTTTTGTAGAGCGGTGATGTTCTGGTTGATTTTTGCCGTGGCGATTTTCTCAACCACTTGCTGTCTTAGTTTCAGCGTGTGGATAAGTTCATTATCCAGGCGATCAATTTGTTCGCGCAGGTCATTTAACTCTTCAGTATAGTTTTTATCCTGAGAGTATTCCCTCTTTAGAGAAAGAGACGAAATAATATTTAAAAGTTTTTCCGGTGTCACTTGTTGAGAAGCATCTGACCATGCTCTCTCCGGATCAGGATGAGTTTCGATGATCAGACCATTCATATCCAGGTCCATCGCTTTTTGACAGACTTTCTGAACCAGGTCTCTTTTTCCAGTGATATGAGAAGGATCACAAAGAAGGGGAAGTTCCGGGAACTTTACTTTAAGTTCCATCGGGATTCTCCATAGAGGATCATTTCTGAATTCTAATTTTTCAGCGACAGAAAACCCGCGGTGAATAGCGACGAGTTTTGAAATCCCTGCTTGATTCATTCTTTCTAAAGCACCAATCCACAATTGTAGATCAGCGTTGATTGGGTTTTTTACCATGACAGGAATGTCTACACCCTTAAGAGCGTCGGCAATTTCCTGAACCGAGAATGGGTTAGCAGTCGTGCGAGCACCAATCCATAAAATATCAATTCCTGCTTTTAAACAAAGCTCAACATGTTTTGCAGTAGCAACTTCAGTCGTGGTTAAAAGACCAGTTTCTTTTTTGACTCGAGCAAGCCACGGAAGAGCGATTTCTCCCAGACCTTCAAAGTTATTTGGACGCGTTCTTGGCTTCCAGATTCCTGCGCGGAAAACTTTTACTGCAGGGATTTCTTTTAATGCATGCGCTGTTCTTAGCACCTGCTCTTCAGATTCAGCAGAACACGGGCCAGCAATAACCAGCGGTGTGCCTGGAGCGGGAAGAGGGAGCCATTCATTTAGTGCGTCGATATTCATATATGTCCTTAGGCTGTACCTTACCCCCTTTTTAGGCTAATGTTAAGGGGGCCTGTAATAAGGTTTTTCTTCCTATTTACCTAGCTAAACCTAAGGAATTTATATGCAAATAACAGACAAAAGAATTGAAGAATACTGTATCTCTAAAAGTAACATTCCGGGAACGGACTGCCTGGCGATCGAAGACTATACAAGAGCAAACGTCCACGGGGCGGGGATGCTTATTGGAAAAATGGAAGCCTCTTTCATTGGTTTTCTTCTGCGTTCAATTAAAGCTAAAAGAGTCCTGGAACTAGGGACTTTTACCGGGTACTCAGCGCTGACAATGGCCGAAAATCTGCCGGAAGGAGCTGAGATTATCACCGTTGACGTCAACCAGGAGACAGTCGCTCTTGCTAAGGACTTTTGGGAAAAATCAGCTCACGGGCACAAGATTAAAAGTATGCTTGGGCCAGGTTCTGTCTCTTATACACATCTGACGCTGCCGACGAAGGCTTGGGTGTTGTTGTG
>CAXHHE010000429.1:0-2819 GCA_964016365.1 uncultured Bacteriovorax sp.
GGGCTCGGAGATGTGTATAAGAGACAGTCACATGGGCCAGGTCGCTGAGTTTCGTTTTACCGTCTCCCATAACTTCGTTAGCACTGCCGTAAAGCTTTTTTGAATAATCGTAAAAGTCGCTCTTTCCTCTGGCCATCAGCATGCGGATAACATCTTCATACTGAATGCAGTTTCTCGTCATGATCAATCCCAATGGATCATTCGCTCCAAGCTCGCGCTGGATTTTCAAACGCAGCTCTTTAAACTCCTGGAGTTTTTTTACCGGATCATACTTTAAGGGGCGATTGTCATAGGAAATCTCGGGAAGTTCTTTGAATTTATTTTTAACCAGAAAGTCTTCAATGCCTTCAGACCATTTAACTGAATCGAGAATTTGAATGGGTTTTTGCAGCTCATTTAAAATGAGAGAGAGCTCCAGGATAATATTCTTGTACTTCTGGTCCTTCATCTATTTCTTTTGTGATTCCTTAAAGCCGACATTGTAGCCGCTTCCCCAAAACTTTTTATCGATCTCTTCTTTGCTGGAAGGCTCGCCAAAATGTTTCACTTCAATTCGGTACTTATCTGAATTGATATCACTTTTGTAAAACTTCACTTCAATCAAATCCTCTTCGCCGGCCTTGAGTTTGGGAAGATTTTTTAAATTGAGTGAGATTTCTTCATCCACGTATTGAGTCATGTACATTAAACAATCGATAATGATTGAGCCGTTGTACGGGTTAGAACCAAAATAAGTTTTTGCACACGTTCTGTAGTTGTTTTTAAATGGCAGATCAACCTTGGCCGGTGTTTCACTCGTGCGCTTGATAAAAACCACATAAGGTTCATTATCGCGGCGGTAAAATGGCCTTCCTAAATCAACACTCTTTTTATCAAGCGTCACTTTTAAATCGGGTTCTTTCTCGGCGCACCCCGGGCATTTAGCTGGAAGAGTCCCGGCCGCTTTGACTTCCTGGTTGATAGTGCTGACGTCATGGAGATTTTTAATCATTTCATGACCGGCCTCCTGGGTGTTTTCCTCTGCGTAAGAGCGAGTAACACCAAGAAACCCCAGCGACAAAAGCGAAAGAAAAGTAATGGTATTTAGGCTTTTCATAGTGGACTTATCGGCGTCTTTAAGGCTAAACTTGAGCGAGTTGATAAGGTTTAAATTCTCTATTAATTTCAGATGGTTACACAATGAAAAACCGCCAGGGTTCCTACAAAAAAGTCCTGATGGCCGAAAGCTTTTTGGCCCCGCACAGGCACACCCTGATTAAAAATATTGATGCACTCCTTGAACGCGGACTCTCTCCTTTCGAACTTTGCACTCTCTATATTTTATTGTTTCTAAGAGTCCGCCACCAAAAGAACTGGCTGCAAAAAAAAGAAAAATTCACTCCCTCTGCTTCTGGAAAAAAACTTCTCGATCTTATCCCGGAGAGTTTTCAGTTAACCCAATGGGAAAAACAAAAACTAGAAGGCCTAAGCGCCGTCGAACTTTTTCAATACTTCAACCTCAAAGGTATCCCTTTGGCCGTCAACCGCACGATGGTTAACTGGGCCCAGGGCACATGGAAGATTGAAGTGCTCACTCATATTCCAAGTCCTAGAGAGCTTCTTCGCATGCAGGTGAAAAACACCAGATGCATTACTCTCACAGTAAAACACGAAGAGATCGACCAACTGGTTCTCTCTTCACGCGATCCTTTAAGTTTCGTGCTTCACGATCTTCACCATGCAGATCATTTTTTTAACAGCGAATACAGCCTAAAAGGCCAATTGGGCTTTTATTCTCTAGTGGATAGAGTCTACGATCAGCCGCTCTTAAAAAAATCACTAAAAGAAGATTCACAATTTAAATCTGAATTCGATTACGTGGTCTCAGATATGAATGCTTACGTGATTCATCTTTTTAAGTGCTTTAAATCCGCTTTCACCAGAACAGATGAAAAGCTCGAGACGAAAGTCTTCCCTGAACTTCTAGAATGGTGGCAGATGCCTCTTGAGGCAAAGTCTGCGGCCCACAAACTCAATACACCTGATTTTCAGGAAGAAGATGAAACCCATTTGAGACTTTTCTTTGAAAACTCTCAGGAGATTTTTGCATGAAAAAGATTCTTATCTTAAACGGAAGTCTCACTGGTAAATCCGGAAACACTGAACATTTAATTACTGAATTAAGAAAACACTTAAAAAACAGAAGCACCTCATGTGAAGTTGTTGAACTCAACGATTTCATGGATAAAAAAATCTCACTTCCTGAGTTAAAAGAAAAACTTCAAGAAGCCCACGGTTTTATCTTCACCAGTGGAACCTACTGGGACAGTTGGGGAAGCCCAATGCAGTACTTCTTAGAAGCGACGACTGAGTTTGAAGCTTCTGATGTCTTCGTTGGAAAGTCTGCAGCTGTTTTAATCACGATGCACGCTGTGGGTGGAAAAGGTGTCTTATCAAGACTTCAAGGAGTCTTAAACACACAAGGGCTCCTTATCCCGCCAATGAGTGGCATGGTCTACTCTCTTGCCCAGCAACTGGCGCTAACCACTGAATCGACATTTGCTGAGGACTTCTGGAGTCTCGAGGACACAGAAATCATCGTCCACAACCTGCTTGTAAGCCTAAATCAACAAACTGATTATAAAACCTGGCCGGTCGATCACAAAGACCCAAAAAGAATTTGGATCAAATAGCCCATAACCCTGGAAAAAAAAATGCTGACAAAAAAATCTGTGTTCATTAACTTTTTTGCTTTCTACGTCGCTTGGTGGGCAATGCTTATCTCTAACTGGAAAGGACAACCAGTTATTGGTTGGGTGGTTTTCGCTCTGGTTATGGCC
>CAXHHE010000430.1:0-2817 GCA_964016365.1 uncultured Bacteriovorax sp.
AGCCTTCGTCGGCAGCGTCAGATGTGTATAAGAGACAGATCCTGAAGCAAGCGCCCTCTCGAAAATTTCCAAACTTTCAAAAACAGCTTCTGTAAAGAAATCCACATCTTTTGTTTGGTGAGAAAAACAAGGCACAAAAACACCCTGGAATAAAACACCACGCTTAATCATTTCCTGCATAAAAAGAGTTCTCAAGCCGTTATCAACGGCCTTGTCTTTGTTTTTAAAACCAAAGGCTACCATCCAGTTTGAATCAGAAAGAGAAACGTAATCGCTCAATCCTTTTTTCGCGATAGCATCTCTAACTTTAGAAATGAGCAGGTCGCCCATTGAATGGTTGTGAGCAATAACATTTTGTTCTTTGAATACTTTCATTGTGGCCATACATGCAGACATAGCATGAGTCTCTCCACCGTGAGTTGTAGAAATCAGGAATACTTTTTCTTCACCTGGACGGTTGATCCCGCCAAGCTCCATAATTTCTTTTTTTCCTGTTAAAGCACAGAATGAGAAACCATTTGCGATTCCCTTTCCCCATGTTGCTAAATCTGGCACAACATTTAGTTTCTTAATTGACCCAGGGTAATCAGTTTTAAACCCTGTAATCATTTCATCCATAACATAAAGAGCACCGTGCTTGTGGCAGATCTCGATCAACTTTTGAACATAGTCCGCTGGTTGATTATGAGTTTTTTCCGGCTCAGAAATAACACAGGCAACTTTTCCTGGGTATTTCAGGAACATTTCTTCCAATGAGTTGAGATCCATACTGTTATAAGTTACAGTGTAGTTCATGTAGTCACTTGGAACACCTTTATTACAAGCTGTTTTACCAATGAACCAGTCATCGTAAGAGTAAAATGGGTGATCGCCTGGAAAAGCTACCAGCTCGCGACCAGTATAAGCTCTTGCAAGCTTCATCGCTGCTGTTGTTGCAGTCGATCCGTTTTTAGAAAATTTAATCATCTGGTGGCATGGGACTAGTTCCAGGAACTTTTCTGCCATTTCCATTTCAATACTTGCTGGTCTCTGGAAGTTAACTCCATTTTCCAGTTCTCTTCTAACTGCTTCAATAACTGGTTTATAAGCGTGGCCTAAACTGACTGATGTTAATCCCATAGAACAGTCCAGATACTTGTTTCCATCTAGGTCCCAGATATAAACACCTTCACCTTTCGTGATAGCGGCCGGTGATAATAGCGGGAATTGGTCATCACCTTTTGAATAAGTGTGAGCGCCACCCGGGATTAGCGAGTGGATTTTATTTCTGTATTGATTCGATTTTTCGAAATTAGTTATTTGATTCAACATTCTGAATCTCCTTTTAGTGATTTTTGATAGCCTTCATTGCGTTCAAATTGACTGTTAATGTTTAAAAGTGCCGGATTTTTTCTTAAATAATTTAGGTAAGCTTCCATTGGTTGATCTTCACCTACATCTTCAACCAACTTTTTAATAAGATTATAATCCTCAGTCGTATCCAGAGTTAGTCTATAACTTCCCAAGTTTGGCGTATAATCCACAGCCAGAACTTCAAACTTTCCGGAATTCCTGATATAGGGAGTAACATGTTCTCTTTCCGACTTAAGTTTCGCTTCTTTCCACGCTATCTCTAGCGCAGAAAATTTAAAAACTTCTACGTCCATTCCATCTGGAAGAGTACTGTTTAAACAATTCGCTCCATAATCTAGCTTCGAGTGAATAATTTTTCTTATCGTGTCATCAATTAATTCAGGATCAATCAAAGGGCAATCCGATGTTAATCTCACAACGTAATCTGGTCTGTCGTTTACGACTGCCTGATAAAAGCGATCTAAAACATCATCCAGACTGCCTTGAAACACTCTGCAATTTTGTGATTTAGCCTCAGCAATAATCTTTTCAACGCCTACTTCATTAGTAGTTGCGACAACAATTTCGTTAATCAGTTTTGATTTGCCGGCCCTTTTTAAATGCAGGCCCAATGCCGTCATTGATCCCAGCGGCAATAAAACTTTCTGTGGAAGGCGCGAAGACGAAATTCTCGCCTGAGTAACAGCGACAACTTTCATTACTTCCCCCACTTGGCAGGATTAAGTAAATCCTGATCCTGAACAACAATCTGCTCGATAGAATCAATCACTGTTTTGGACAGGCTGACTTTCGAGAGGTTGATATTGGTTTTTAATTGATCAACATTATCTACACCGATGAGAATACCATCGATAAAGCTTTTGGAATTTAAGTAACCCAAGCAAAGCTCCTGCATTGACAGGCCGGCATTTGCAGCAACTGCCTTTAAGCTTTGAAGGTCTTTTTTTAATGGATTTAGATGAGCTGGAATTTTATCTTCCGGCATAACCAAAACCCCCTGAAGAAAAGCTGATCTGATATAAATCTTCTTTCCCTGACGATGAGCTTCTGTCAGTAAATCCCTTTTCTCCTGACTATTATCGAGAGCATTAAAAGGAAGTTGAATCAAATCGATTCTCGGGTCAGCAACCACTTCTCTTAATTCTGGGGTCGAATAGAGGGAAACTCCAAAAAGCTCCAGTTTATTTTGGGCCTTAAGTTCTTCCACTTCTTTAAAGCTTTGAAACTTTTTATAATCCTCAAAACGATGGAAGTAGTACCCTTTCAAAGACTGGCGGTTAAGTCTATTTAGGGAATTATTAAAAAATCCCATAAAAGTATTTGAACCATCATCGATAAATTTCGACATGATCTGAAACTGAACGCTGCTTTGATCGTTGTAATTTCTTAAAACTTCCTGAGAATCCCCATAGGCATCCTGTCTCTTATACACATCTCCGAGCCCACGAGACGCTCAGTTATCTC
>CAXHHE010000431.1:0-2816 GCA_964016365.1 uncultured Bacteriovorax sp.
GTTTCCCATTAGACGGATAATGTTCTTGTCATCTTCGGGAGTATTTCCAATAAATAATGCTTTCAATCGCGACAACTCGTATTTGATAGTAGATAATTCATAAGCTTACTCATTTTAACGTAAAATCCGGTAATATGCTGAATTTTGCTCTTTTTATGGAATAATCAGCACTTGCCGTAGGCCCTGTGACCGGGGAGAAGCCGAGGAATTACCAATGAAAATGGACATCGCCAAAAACCTTATTAATTTAGGTGCTGTGAAGTTCTCTCCCAATGACCCTTTCAAGTATGCTTCAGGACTGAGAGGGCCTATCTATTGCGATAACCGCATTATCCTTTCCCACGTGGAATTCAGAGACCAGGTCATTGCGGCCTTCATGGAAGTGATTAAACAAAATAAATTAAGCTTCGATCACCTGGGCGGGATCGCTACTGCAGGGATTCCTCACGCTGCCTTTATCGCTGACCGCATGAAGAGATCGATGGTCTATGTAAGGCCAAAAGCGAAAGAGCATGGAAGAAAGAATCAAGTTGAAGGTGCCTTTAATGCTGGTGAAAAAGTTCTTCTGTTTGAAGATCTCGTCAATCAAGGAGCGAGTCTTGAAGAGGCGATGGGTGGACTTCAGGGAGCGGAGCTTAAGTGTGACGCTTGTCTCTGCGTCGTAGATTATGAAATGCAAGGGGCCAAGGATAGATTAAGTAACCTATCCATTCAACTATTCTCACTGACAGATTTTACCTCGTTAACTCTTGCAGCTTTCGAGTTAAACTTAATTGATCAAAAGGGGATGGACCTACTCAAAGAATGGCACGCTGATCCTAAGGCGTGGTCTATGAGATTATAGAGAGAAATTTCTAGCGGGACTTTTTTCTTTGCGGTATTTTAAACCAAGTTTTTTACGCCAAATCATTGGAGGAATCATATGTCTTTAAAGGCAAAAATCGAAATCGACGGAAAAGTTCTAGAGTACCCGGTTATTGAGGGCTCAGAAAAAGAAAAAGCAATCGACATTGCAAAACTACGTGCAGACACTGGATGCATTACAATTGATCACGGATTCCTAAATACTGGTTCTTGTGCTTCAGCTATCACTTTCCTTGATGGAGAGTTAGGGATTCTTCGTTACAGAGGATACCCAATTGAGCAACTTGCAGAAAAATCAAATTTCATTGAAGTAGCTTACCTTCTAAACTGGGGTAACCTTCCAACTCAAGCAGAGCTTTCAGCTTTCGAGAAGAAAGTAGCAAGTTATTCAAAACTTCCTGAATACATCACTCGCATGATTGAGCTTTTCCCAAAAACTGCTCACCCAATGGCGATCGCTTCTTCGGTAACTGTAGCTCTATCAGCTCACTACCCAGAACTAAACAATCCAAACCCAACAAAAGAGCAAAAAGATGAAATCTTCGCGCTTCTTCTTGGACAATTCAAAATCATCACAGCTGCAATTCAAAGAGTGACAACAGGCCAACCTCTTGTTGCTTCAAACCCAGCTCTTTCTTACACAGAAGACTTTATGTCGATGATGGGAATGAAAGCTTCTAAAGACGTGGCACGTGCTCTAGACGTTCTTCTAATCCTTCACGCTGATCACGAACAAAACTGTTCAACATCAACTGTAAGAGTTGTTGGATCTTCAAACGCTTCAGTATTCGCTTCAATCTCTGCTGGTATCGACGCTCTTTGGGGACCTCTACACGGTGGAGCTAACCAGGAAGTTCTAGAAATGCTTGAAGAGATTTCAAACGCTGGTGGCGATTACAAAAAAGCTCTTGAAAGAGCAAAAGACAAAAACGATACATTCAAACTTATGGGATTCGGACACAGAGTTTATAAGAACTTCGACCCACGTGCAAAGATCATCAAAAAAGCATGTGACACAGTTCTTGCTCAACTTGGTGTAAAAGACCCATATCTTGATATCGCTAAAGGATTAGAGCAAACAGCTCTTGCTGATGACTACTTCAAGTCACGTAACCTTTACCCGAACGTAGACTTCTATTCAGGAATCATCTACCGCGCTCTTGGTATCCCAACAAACATGTTCACAGTTATGTTTGCTCTAGGAAGAATGCCAGGGTGGCTAGCTCAGTGGAAAGAAATGAGAGAGACAAAAGAAACTAAGATTTCTCGTCCTCGTCAAGTTTACACTGGAGCAACAACTCGCGAGTACACTGATCTTGGAAAGAGATAATTTAAACTCTGACAATATTGAAAAAGGGGCCTTCGGGCCCTTTTTTTTGTCTATTGAAGACATCCGTCCGCATCTTTTAAATCCAGATTTAAAAGAGTCCGACATGGTTCATTTCATTAAAGAGATGTCCATGAAGTTCACTAAAAAAAGAGAACAGATAGGGGACTATGTTTTAGATGACGATCATGTTTCTAGTTATGCGGCCCTTTATCTCACGACCAACATTCCTAAGCTGCATTTTCTCTTATCTAAACTTTCACCAGAAGTTTTAAACGATATTATCAAAAGACCTTTTATCGATATCGGCTGCGGACCTGGGACTTTTTCATTGGGATTAAGCCTGCTTTTTGAAAAAACACCACCGGAAGTGATTTGCGTCGACTCTTCAAAAGTCATGCTCAATCAGGCCGAAAAGATCCTGAAAGGTTTTTTCTCCGGTGTGAATCTTAAAACTCTCCAGCGCTTTAGTGAAAAGAGAGCAGAGAGTGTTTTATTCTACGGTCACTCAATTAATGAAATCGGCATCCAGAAAGTCCAGGATCAGATCATGATGGTGGACCCGGAGTATGTGATCTTTATTGAACCTGTCTCTTATACACATCTCCGAGCCCACGAGACGCTC
>CAXHHE010000432.1:0-2769 GCA_964016365.1 uncultured Bacteriovorax sp.
ATAACTGAGCGTCTCGTGGGCTCGGAGATGTGTATAAGAGACAGTCCTTATCCTCCAAAAGAAGCACGCGTTTTACCTCCGGCGTTGGATGTAAAACAAATTTCAGATTTAAAGTTGAGTGTTTTAATCACTCTACAAAAATATAATTGGAACATTTTAAACAATACTATTTTAGAGACGGCTGAAAAGGACGAGAATATTTCTGTCGCTACAAAAGCGAAAGAAGTATTAAATCTATTGAAAAAATAGACGATCCTTCGCATAATCTAAGTATTGAATTTTTTTAACAACTTTAGCTGAAACCAAGACAAAGAAAAAGTCTGATCGAGGTTTCGGCTTATTTGCGTCTATAACGAGGAATTTGGTCATGAGTGACACAAAACAGAGTTTAAATCGTCGTGAGTTTTTTAGTTATCTCACAGTTGGATGGGTCATGTTCACAGCTGCATGTGCTGGACTTGCAAGTATGGCATTCAGATTTTCATACCCGAACGTAAACTTCGATCCAGAAATGGAATTCTTAGCGGGAACTCCTGCTGAATACGCAAACGGCGTAGATGAAAGATACAAACAACTTTACGGTGTATGGATGGTTAAGCAGGAAGGAAGACTTGTTGCTCTTTCAAACATCTGTACTCACTTAGGTTGTATTCCTAACTGGCTTCCAGCTGAATTAAAATTCAAGTGCCCATGTCACGGATCAGGTTACTACATGTCAGGTGTAAACTTCGAAGGGCCAGCTCCACGTCCACTTGAAAGATATAAAATTTCTCTTCAACCAGACGGGAAAATCAAAGTTGATAAAACAAAAGTATTCCGCGCTGAAAAAGGCGAGTGGGATAACCCGGATGCTTTCTTACCAGTGTAATTAGTAAAACAATAAAACTTAAAAAATATTTCGAACAAGGTTTTTAAAATGGCAGGAAATGGATTAGCAAAAAAAGTTCGCGACACGCAGGTTTGGAAATCAATTTTCAGACATGGTCCACCAGATAATGCTCGTAACAGAGCTGCTGTTATCGCTGGTAACGTGTTTCTTCACCTTCACCCGATTAAGCTTAAGAAGTCAGGGGTTCAACTTGGATACACATGGTGTATGGGTGGACTTACGTTCTTCATTTTCCTTGCACTAACAGTGACTGGTCTTCTTCTAATGTTCTACTACAGACCAACAGCTGAATACGCATTCAACGACATCATCGCTTTAAGAGAGCACGTACCTTTAGGGATCATGAGAGAGATTCACCGTTGGGGAGCTCACTCCATGGTTATTACCGTATGGATTCACATGTTTCGTGTATTCATGACTGGTTCATACAAACCACCTCGCGAATTCAACTGGGGGATTGGTGTTATCCTTTTAGTTTTAACTCTTCTTCTTTCATTCACTGGATATCTTCTTCCATGGGATCAGCTAGCTATTTGGGCGATTACAGTAGGATCGAACATGGCAAAAGCAACTCCATTCATGGGGAACGGTGGTCCGGGGGCAATGCTAGCTCGTATCGGAGACTTCGTAATGGTTTCTGATAAGAACGACGTTCGTTTCCAGTTACTTGGTGGACGTTTCGTAGGTGAGCCAGCTCTTCTTCGTTTTTATATTCTTCACTGTGTATTCATCCCGCTTGTTGTTGGGGTTTTAATTGCAGTTCACTTCTGGAGAGTTCGTAAAGACGGTGGGATCTCAGCTCCTCTTTAAGCTATACAAAAAACTATTAAGGAAAATAGAAAATGTTAAAAGAATTTATTAACCACTTAGCCGATCCGATTATCTCGTTTCCAATTACGACGGTATTGTTCTTCCTTATGGTGAAGTACTATCGTTTTGTTGGTTCGAAGAAATTCGCAATCTGGTCAACGATCATCGCGATTCCTGTTGTTGCATGGTTTTTCGCTGATCCAAACTTCTTTCTGATCATTAAGACTCCGGATAACATTCCTATCGGGATCCTGTTAATTCTGGTGTCTTTCACGACGTGGTTTTCACTGCACAAAGCAGCTGAAAACGATGTGAGAATTGAGCAGGGACTTGGACCGATTGAAGCTCTTCCTGAAAACAGAGAAAAAGTTTGGTCATGGCCTAACCTTGTATACACAGAATTATTCGCGATCATCGCGTGTACTGCTTTCCTGGTTATTTGGGCGATTATCTTTAAAGCTCCACTTGAAGAGCCTGCTAACCCGACTTGGGCACCAAACCCGGCGAAAGCTCCGTGGTACTTCCTTGGTCTTCAAGAAATGCTTGTATACTTTGACCCGTGGATGGCCGGGGTTGTTCTTCCAGGTCTAATCGTTGCTGGTCTAATCGCTATTCCTTATATTGATACAAACCCGAAAGGGAACGGATACTACACATTTATGGAAAGAAAATGGGCGATCATTTCTTTCTTATATGGATGGCTAGTTCTTTGGATCTACCTGATTATCGTAGGGGTATTCTTCCGCGGTCCGAACTGGACGTTCTATGGTCCATTCGAGTACTGGGACTTCCACAAAATCGTGGCCGAATACAACATCAACCTTTCTGAATTTATCTGGATTAAAGGTCTAGGAATTGGAATGCCGAAGAACCTGGTTGTCAGAGAAATCTTCGGGATCATTCTTACTCTTCTATACCTTACAGTTATCCCTGTTTGGTTTGCCCGCGCGACTAAATTTGGGCGCGACTTTTACGAAAACCTGGGATCAATCCGTTACTACATCTTCATGACTCTAGTTGTAGTAATGATGAGTTTACCGATTAAGATGGTTCTTCGCTGGTTATTTAGC
>CAXHHE010000433.1:0-2769 GCA_964016365.1 uncultured Bacteriovorax sp.
TCATTGAAGAGGCAATATTGCCAAATGGATCAATAATTGTACCGTTTAAACTAAAGCGGTCGCTTCCTAAATCAAACACTGTACAGCGCTTGGCCTCAATGAACATATTAATTTTATCTTCATCACCTTCTTTGGCACTCGCAAGAATTTTCAGGCGGTCATAGTCTGAATCTTGCTCAACTTGTTTTGAAGAAATGTGATCGGCATTAGTCGCATCTTTCGGAAGCATTTTACCATCAGCGATACCAGTGACTTCGATACAAATATTCTGCATCTTTTTAGTGTTTTCACAGAAGTCACCTTTTTGCAGGATTTCTGTGACACGTTTTTTTCTATAACCTTCAAATTTTTCAACGAAAGATTCTTTAGTCAGGTCTTTATCTGAAAGAATGGCCGAAAGTTGCTTGTACTTCGGGCTCTTCTTAAGCAGGTCACTGTTAAGCATTGAACCAAAATCCATTGCCAGGACTGGATCATTTAACTTATCCAGCATATCACTACCCATCTCATCAAAGAACAGGTCCATCTTTTGATCGGCCGTGGCCTTTTTAAAGTGTTCAGAGGCGACAAGTGATGAGAGCTTCTCCATTCTCACTTTATCATCGGCCAGGTTTTTAGCGTTGGTCGCATTCACTCTGTTATAAAGGAAATCAAGCATGAAATTTGATTTTTCTCTTGGTGTCTTTAAGGCCTGCTTAAAATCACTATAGTTTTCTACGACATCATTTCCACCCAGTTTTTTATTAAAACATGAGCTTCCTCCTAAACATTTCTCCTGATAATTTTCAAAAATCCCCACAAGAAGATCTGGGCGACATGATTCATTGGCCTTGAGTTCAAAACGATTTTGGCATCCCTTTTCCATCAAACCATATTTTCTAAATGCAAATCTCTTAAGCTCTTCCAGGTTTTCCATCGAGTCGATACTTTGCTTAAGAACATTTTTACCGTAGTCTTTAGCAACAATTTTATTAAGAACCATGTTGATATTGTCTGCTTGAGAGTCATCCCACATCTTTTTACATTCAATGGCCTGCTGACATCTGGTCAAGCTGTATCTCTCTTGCCCAAAAGCTGCAGCTTTGCCTTCGTAACAAGAAGTAAATTTCTTAATATTGTTTCCGTTAGTTAAAAAAGCGCCCAGGCCATAAGTAGGTGCCGCTAGAAACAGGCCGTCCCTATCGCACGATGTGGCCTTGTTAATGTCGCCGAATTGGAGTCCAGGAGAGGCCGCTCGGTCTCCATATTTCAATTGAGCGTAACTATTAGCACTCAACATCATGACGGCAAAAAGGTATGTGAAAATCTTCATACGAGACTCCTATCTAATCTATCTTATCGGATAAATTGATCTAAACTTGAGAAAAGGACTCCGGTACGACAAAGCCATTGTAATATTGGTTATTTAAGGAAAGCTTCGCAGTTTCAATTCCGCCCCAAAAATTTGTCATCGCCGAGTTAAGTGGTCTAAAATTATCTCATCAATAAACATTTATGGAAGGAATCAGATATGTCTAATCTACTAAGTAGCGAGCAATCCGATTATTGGAGTGAGCTTGCCCAGACTTATGTCTGGAAGAAAAAGTGGGACAACCTTATTAGCGGCGATTTTCATAAGGCCGACGTAAAGTGGTTTAACGGCGCCGAACTCAACATCACTGAAAACTGTCTTGACCGCCATCTGGAAAATAGAAGAAATAAAAAAGCACTTATTTTTGAACCCAACAATCCAAATGAGCCCTCATCGTTTTTAACTTATGGCGAACTTCATTTAAGTGTTTGTCGTTTTGCTAATCTTCTAAAATCTAGAGGAATTAAAAAAGGCGATGTCGTTTGTTTCTACATGGGAATGACTCCTGAACTTATGATCGGGATTTTAGCTTGTGCCCGCATTGGTGCCATTCACACCGTAGTCTTTGGTGGATTCTCCCCTCTTTCACTAAGAGGAAGATTGGAAGACTCAAAAGCAAAACTTATCGTCACTCACGACGGGGCTTACCGCGGGGATAAAATTATCCAGCTTAAGGCCATGGTCGATGAAGCGATCGAAGGATTAGACTCTGTTGAGACTGTTTTAGTTGTGAAGAGAACAAACAGCGAAATCACCATGAAAGGTGGGCGCGATTATAATTATGAAACACTCATTAAGAGCGCTGAACTTTACTGCCCGCCCACTACGGTTGAAGCAGAACATCCTCTTTTTATTCTTTATACATCAGGATCAACGGGGAAACCAAAAGGACTTCTGCATACAACGGCAGGATACATGGTCCACGTTGGGAAAAGCTTTAAAGATGTTTTCCAATACAAAGAAAATGATATTTTCTGGTGTACAGCAGATATTGGCTGGATCACAGGACATAGTTATATGACTTACGGGCCACTCTTAAATGGTGCAACGACAGTCATGTTTGAAGGTGTTCCTACATTCCCAACTCCAGCGCGTTTTTGGGAAGTTGTTGAAAAACACAAAGTCACTCACCTCTATACTGCTCCAACGGCCATCAGGTCGCTGGAAAAATTCGGGCACGAGATCCCGGATAGTTTTAAGATGTCATCGCTTAAAGTTTTAGGTTCTGTGGGTGAGCCGATCAACGAAGAAGCTTGGCACTGGTATCACAAGCACGTAGGAAAAGAAAAATGCCCGATCGTCGATACCTGGTGGCAAACAGAAACAGGAGGAATCTTGATTTCTCCACAGGCGGGACTCACAAAATTAAAACCGGCCCACGCCACTCTGCCACTTCCAGGAATTGAGCCGTGCTTAAT
>CAXHHE010000434.1:0-2768 GCA_964016365.1 uncultured Bacteriovorax sp.
TACACAGAAGCCTTCGTCGGCAGCGTCAGATGTGTATAAGAGACAGGCTGACGGTATCCTGAACTATCAAATTGCTACTGAAGCAAGTGAAAGAAAAATCCAGGCAGCGCTTGGGATTTCTAAATCAGAAGTTCACCGTTCTCTTCTAATTGCGAAGATGCCAAAGTTCATCAAAGAAGCTGCTAAGAAATACGATATTGAAAAATACGTTCTTCTGGAGTGGGATGCTCTTTCAAAAGGAACACTAAAATCTGATGTAGAAAAAAAGATCCTTGCTGGGGACATCACAAAGAGAGCTGAACTTGCACGCATTATCAATGCTGGTGGATTAGTGAAAGCTGGGAAGAAGATCCCGGTTAAAGCTGCTCTTCCAAAAGGTGTAAGTGCCAATGCTTTTCTAAAAGCAATGTCATCAAAATCGAAAGACTTGAATCTTGACAAAAAGACTCAGGAATTATTGAGAACTTTAGTTGAAGAAACTAAAGAGATGATGGATCAATAATCAAACAAAATCAGGGGGTTTCGGCCCCCTTTTTTTATGCCTTTTTCTAAATAAAGTTCCCACGTTTCTCCTCCGAAAAGTTAATAGTTTTGTATAGGTAGGAGAGTCTAATGAAATCCGTCTTAATGTTGTTTCTTTTAGCGCTGACATATTCAGTTCGCGCAGAAATTAAAACTGTAAAATACGAGCAAGGATTATCGCAGAAATTCAGTGATCAAAACTGGCAGTATCAATACATCAAAGAATTGAGATCAATCACTCCACATATTTTTGAAAACAAAAAAGACAAAGAATTAAAAGTTGTCGTTCAAAAAGAAACACACCAGGAATCGCATTATAAAAAGCAGTCACTGGTTAGTGATAAATGTGCAGCGGCCAACAAGTTTTACAAAGAATCTATGCAAGGCTCAGCTCAGAATATGAAAATCAAAGGTCAGGATGTCTGTCTGATCAAAATGGTAAAAAAAGATAAAAACAGCTATCAGATTATTTACCCGGTTCACTTTGCTAAAGGCTCATACGATCTTATTTCGTTTGCCTGGTATGGTGACGAAGGAAAACTTGAAGCAGTCAAAGAACTAGTAGGAGAGAACCTATGAAAACATCTGCTTTCATTTTAATTTTCTCTCTTCTTTCACCAGTTCTTCATGCAGAAGATTTTCCTAATTTCTTCTATGGTTATGGCGGAGGAGGTTTCCCCGGTGCCGGTATGGGCGCAGGAATAGGGGGCGGTATTGGAACCTATCAGTTCCAGGGTGACAATAACCAATCAGTTCCTGTTTTTGACAATGGTCTTTCAGGAAGTGGTGTTCAATACAAAAACGTCAAAGTAAATGCCAAGTGCCCGCTTCTAACAACAATGAATACTGATGAGACGGATTTACTTTCTGATTTAAAAAGTTTCTTAAGTACAGCAGCGAAAAATCCCAAGTGTTCACTCAAGCAGGACGCAATGGCGGAGGCCATGGGAAGAAATCAGCTGACGATGCTGGAGACAATGCTCAATGGATCAGATTCTGGTAACCCTTATTCAGGTATGTCTGGTGTTTCAAGTGCCAGTGTGAAATGTTACTCAAAAAACGTAGAGCTTATCGGACAACGAAACCTTGCTTACTATTACGCTGAAAAGAAAATGACCCAAGGGACGACAAACCCATTCTCAAGTTGTATAGCTGATTCGTCAGTTTCAACGGCATCGACTTCATATACTTACCCATACACGACGACAGAGACAGAAAAAAAAGAGATGACTCTGGAAGAAAAGAGAGAGTGTATCAGCAAAAAATATGAAGACATGGTCGAAGAAAATCAAATGATCTGCCGTGAAAGTATCGCTCCTCAAGCAGTTCAAAAACAAATCAATAAAGGACTGGCGGGAATTGAGCAAATTCTTAATCAGGCCATTGCCAATCAGGAAGACTGTGGGTTTAAGTCACAGGATCTTTTTAAGGTAACAATGAATACTTTTTTAAAGACCAAAGCGCTTTCAGTTGTTGGGCCGTGGGGAGCTGTGGCCGGCTTTGGTGCTGACCTGGTGTCTAATCTTTTAGATAAACTTTTCCCAAGTGATGCTCAGAAAGCGACCGCTTTAATGGAAGAGATTTTAAGCGAAGAAACGTTTGAACAGAATGCCTGTTTATATTTTAACGTTCAACAGAAAATGTACTGTGAAGATAAGCCAGTAGAAATTGCGACGCCAAATCCTGAATGCCAGACTCAGTCGATTGCAGTGAGCTCAGATCTTCTGTCGCTTATTCAAAAGTACCGTGACATTAAGAAAGTTACAGATTCTATTCCTGCAACATCAAAACCTGGAATGATGACATCACCGTACACGGCAACGTCAGGAATAAATACAGTTCCGGGGATGCCGGGGGTTGCAAACGCAGCTAGTATTTCGCCTGAGCTTGAGTCCGCTATTTTAGATCATCTTGACGATCTTTCAAAATATGCAGTTTCCAATGAAGCAGAACTACGCGAAAGAGTAAAGTCTCTTCCAAAGATGCAGCAGTCGAGAGAGCAGGCAAAGATTAATAAATTCCTTGGTAAAATGAAAGAGTATCAAGACTATGATCCAGCAAGCGATCCAAATGGAAAAAAAGGAAGTCAGCTTTTAAGCGAGATTACTGAATTTTTCACCAGTAAAGACCCGTTGGTTGAACTCGACCTTTCAATGTTCATTGTGAGAACAACTCCAGGAACTAAACTGGAAAATATTAAGCCTGTCTCTTATACACATCTCCGAGCCCACGAGACGCTCAGTTAT
>CAXHHE010000435.1:0-2764 GCA_964016365.1 uncultured Bacteriovorax sp.
TTTTGTACGGCAATCAAAGAAAAGTTGAAGACGAAGAAATAATTGAATTGTTAATTTCTTGAACAAAGAAAGAACGAAGCTTGTTTTAAAAAAGTGCCAACTTAAATAAATTGCGAATCTCTTCGCCTTCCATAATCTTCCCACAATTGACAGTTAAGATTGTCCAATAAAAAGGCAAACTATCTCCTCTGATTCCAACCTCGATACTTAATTAATGCAAATTTAGTTTTCAGCCAAAACCGGCACAAGCATCAGCTTTGGTTCAGAGGTAGGCACTTCTTCTTTCTTCTCCAATGCTGACGTTACCTTCGAATACGTCACATACCCTACACCCATATCCACCAGAGCAATAGCATATCCAACGAGCTTTAACTTAGGATTTCCTTTCTTTAAGGCCATCTTCTCAAAATACTCCAGTGCCTTTAAATCAATCTGCACCTGAGCGTTTCCGACAATTGTCTCCCATGCCGTATCAAAGGCCACGCGGGAAACATTGGCTTCATCTTTAAGAGCGAAATTCACCACTGATGAGTTTGTAATCGCCACTGCCCCACTGGCCATAAAACGCGCCTTAGTGGTCTTAAGATTTTTTGAAATACCAGTCATAAGAACAGTGTCTGTTGCCATAAACCCTACGTTCTGAATCACTTCAGGGTTTGTCGCCAGGTTCTTTGCCATGACTAATGGATTTGGGTCATAAATTTCATCATAACGGGCCACGGCCTCTGAACCAATCTGCACTCCTGTATTAAGAGCGATGTATTGCCATTCAGATTTTGCACCTTTTAAAATTTTCTTTGGCCACTTGATAGACTTCGCCAGGTATAGGCGAAGACGTTGCTTCGTTTTTTGTGACTTAATAGTCGCTACTAAGGCCTTTTTATAAGTCGCCACAGTTAAAGCTGTGACCACTTCTTTTTCTGCGACCTTCATTCCGAATTTAGCTCTAGTGCTCGCTACTTTATCTTTTAATACAGATAAGCGGCTTTCAATCGCGGCCTTTTGTTTTTCAAAGAAGCCGATAAATGTTTCTTTTACAGTTGTCACGAATGCTGTTTCTGAAGCAACCAATCCAACTTTCGCCAGGATTTTAGCTCCCCAGTTAAGAACAACACCACCGGTAATCCACAATCCGATATCGGCAAAAGCATAACCCCAGAAAGTTCTCTTTCCAAAGTTCTCCATGCGGTTAGCAAGGTCTTTGAAGCCGATTGAAATAAGCTCGTGGTGATACTGGATTTGATTGTAAGTATAAGCTGAACCGAAGTTCGCCATGTCGTCTTCAAATTGAATACGCATCTCTTCTAAGTCCATCCAGTCGCGGTAGTACTCTTCCTGGATATCGACACCAGCACTCACTGATAAAAAGAGATAACTTAAAATACTCGATGCTGCCGAGCTGGCATACATCGCAAGTGTTGAGCGGTATTTTTTAACTAAGATATCACCTAAGATATCCGTCCCTGTTGGATCAGATCCTTCAAGTCTTACGAGGTCGATACCCTGTTTGGTAATTAAAAACCATGAATCGATTTTTCCGTTTCCATCAATGTCGCGACCGAAACCTAAAACCGGATTGATCTTGCTGGCAAAACGAGGAATTCCTGCCGCTTCAATACGGACTTCAAATTCACCGTTCAGATTTGTGTATTTAGTAAGGGCGACTTTAAACTCTCCACCCTGGGCATCATGAAGCACAGTCTTTATAGTCACAGGTTTTTCGGCAGAATACGCGATTCCACTTTGAACACCTAAAAATAGTAATGCAAAGACTGCTATCCATCTTTTCATAAAATATGCCTCATTCGTAAGTCTCAGAAGCAATTTTGAGACCCAAAAAAATGGCCGTCTTTTTGAAGAGTTATCGACTATAAGGTGTCCATATTTTTGACACTCTGATAAGAGATTCAACACCCAGACTTAACAAAATTAAATTCAAAGAGCGGGCTTGCTATTCCACTGTAACCCACACTGAACCTACACCATTATTTCTAACCATACGGTTAAAAATGAAAGCGTTGTCCGGGTGTAAGCGAATGCATCCATGAGAAGCTGGTTTTCCTAGCATCGGCCAGTTTCCTCTGGTTGTTCCGTGAATGGCATACCCTCCATAAATGAAGACAGCGTAAGGCATATTACCAAGACCGTTGTAATCACCACCTGGCCAGGTGGTTGATGAGTAGCGGTCATAAATTCTTCCATTGGGGTTTTGATCCATCGCTGGTGTTCTATAACCTGACATACCAGTTGAGACCAGCCAGACATAAGTCACCACTCCATCCACATAGAGGTACATCATCTGTTCTGCGCGTATGATTCGCGCCCAGACAGGACATGCGCTTTGATAACACCAGCCTTTTTCCTGTTCACCTTCGCTAATAAAAGGCGACTGGCCGGTTTCTTCAGTGTAGCGCTCGTCATAATACTGGAGGATTTCTTCAATGTGTGGGTCGCGAGGATCTAATTCATCGAGGATATTGTAGGGCGCACTTTCGGCCCCATGGGCAAAATTAAGAGAGCAAATCACAAAAATAGACAGGATAAACGACTTCATTGTCCACTCCTAATGTTTTAAATTAAAAGTGATGCTTCGATCCCATCTACGAATGAAAGGCCATCCTAGGCTAATTTAGGAAATGATGGATCCAGTTGATCCGCAACATTTCTTTGGTAGAGCTCCGCGACTGTATGGTATTTGGCGGACACTGGACCATTTAAGCTGTCTCTTATACACATCTGACGCTGCCGACGAAGGCTTCTGTGT
>CAXHHE010000436.1:0-2757 GCA_964016365.1 uncultured Bacteriovorax sp.
ACACAGAAGCCTTCGTCGGCAGCGTCAGATGTGTATAAGAGACAGACCTTATCAAGATCAGGTCACTCAATGACCCGAACTTAAAAATGTTCAGCGAAGAAGAACAAGAAGACTTTAAAAACCATCCGCAGAAGGCCGCTCACCTTTCAACTTATTTTAACGGCTTCTCCGATGTCGATTTCATTTTATTAGAACAGCACGAACATCCGACAGGAGACGGCTTCCCAAAAGGGTTGAACTCTTCAGGACTCACGACGATTTCGTGTATCTTCATTCTTGCCAGCAACTTCGTCTCGCGCATGGCCCTAACACCTAAGTCGCCTACTCAGCACAGAGACATTTTAAACAACATGAAGCGTGTTTATAACACTGGTAACTTTAAAGACCCGCTAAAGGCCCTAGAGAAGTCTTTAAGAAAGATTTAATTAGTTCCCCGGGAAATTTTCCAGAGTTTCGATGATCTTTTTATAGGTCGTCTTTTTGAATTTTTCAGTCAGGACTTCGATGATCTTCTTAATATCCAGAACATAATCAGGATTCTGATCGCGAAGTTTCATGAACTCTTCAACGAAGGCCTCTGAGATAAGAACGATTTTTGAAAGCGGAGAAATATCGTCTTTAAAATCGATGGCAAAACCAATGCCGTTGGTAATCCCGTGGTGCTGCTTGATTAAAAGATCTGCACCAATTGGAGCGCGCTTATAAGTCACGATCACTTCAGCAGCTAAACGAGCGTGATTCAGTACCACTTCTTTTTCTTTGTCATTGAGAGCATCGCTAAAGAGCAGGTCTTCTTCGTACTTTAGAGTCGGGTGCTTTAAGTAAATAGGCGCCAGCATGATGTCGTGGAAGAAGAGCACGAAATTGATTTTCTCAATGTGGCTTTCTCCACCCCATGAGACACGTCTGATGATATGGTTACTAACGTAAGCTGCCAGGATGGAATGGGTATAAACATAACCATCGCGCTGGGAGTTGAGAATGGACAATAGTTTTTTCAAGCTTGGAGTTTCGTTAACGATCTCTTCCATAACTTTAGTACAAGCATTAGCGATATTGACGATTTCAGCTGTGACTTCCGGGGAAGTGCTGAAACTTTGGGAAGCAAAATTGAATCCGGTTTTAACCGCTTCACTCTTTTCAGTTGTGTCCAGGCCTTCTGTGTTTTTTAAGAAGTCGACAATGGAAAGAGAGATCATATTGATGATTAACAAGCGATCAAGACTGTTAACGTAAAGAGTGGTGATCCCCTCTTTTACGAATTGTTTAATCGTTTCACCAATCGTGTCGCCTTTTTTAGCAACCATCGTGTAATTGCCGTTTTTCATCTGAATATAAACAGCACACGGCACTTCTCTTAACTTAGAAAGAAATTCCTGCTCAATCGGGTAATACTGAGGCATTTCTTTTTCGGCCATATCTTTGGCCGTGACACCCAATTCTTTGGCACAAGAGCGAATTAAGTTCTGCAGGTTGTACGAGTTAGGAACAACTATGACGTTGTCCATTTCCTTGCCGAGATTACCAATGACAATTAAACGCGATTTGTATTTATTGAGAACGATGTGGTTATGAATTTCAGAAGCAGAGTCATGACCATTAATCATGCTTAGAGTGATAACTAAATCCGGAACGCTCTTTTTAAAAAGCTCTACACCTTTTTTCGTTGCATCCACAAGAGTCACTTTTGCGCCCAGGTAAACTTCCAGGTTGGTCACATAAAGCTGATTGAGAATTTCGTTGTCCGAAATGACGAGAATCTGACTCATTGTTGGCCCTTATAACAATAATGACTTCAAGTTTATCACCATTTTAAGTCAGCGCTTTTTATTTTTCTTGAAAAAGGGCACAAAAGAGAACTAAATTAGTAACCTATTATGAAATTTAAAACACCACTACACTCTGGAATTTTTCAAAAACGTTACAAGAGATTTTTCGCCGATATTCAAATGGGTGAAGAAACTGTTGTGGCCCACACCGCTAACACTGGGACAATGAAAACTTGTTTGGGTGAAGGATGGCAGGCCATGATGAGTTATCACGACTCTCCAACTCGCAAACTTAAATACAGTTTCGAGATGATCAATAACGGCAAAACCTGGATCGGTATCAACACATCACTGACTAACGGACTGGCGATTGAAGCCATTCAAAATGGAGTGATCAAAGAACTTCAAGGTTATAAAGATTTAAAACCGGAAGCAAAAATCGGCCAGAGCCGTATCGACATCCTGCTTTCTAATTCGCCAGACGAACAATGTTACGTGGAAGTAAAAAATGTCACCTTGATCGATGACCATGGACACGCCCTTTTCCCTGACGCTGTCACGGAGAGAGGCTTAAAACACCTTGGTGAGCTTTTAGAGCTTAAAAAACAAGGAATCCGCACTGTCATGCTCTTTGTGGTTCAAAGAGAAGACTGCCACTCTTTTAAAGTTGAACAGGACATCGACCCTGCTTACTGCAAAAAACTTAAGGAAGTCATCAATGAAGGTGTAGAAGTGCTGGTCTATCAGTGCAAACTTTCGCCGGAAGAGATCGTCGTTCACAAAAAATTATCTATCGTCTAAAAAACAAAGGCCCGCGTCCTTAACACGCGGGCCTTAGTTATAAAAAAAGCAGATCAAAAAAATTAAGCTGCTTTTTTGTCTTTGTTATAGTTTCCATTTGCTTCTACAGTCGTCGATCCATTGCGATCTTTCTGTCCCTGCATAAGCTGTCTCTTATACACATCTCCGAGCCCACGAGACGCTCAGT
>CAXHHE010000437.1:0-2757 GCA_964016365.1 uncultured Bacteriovorax sp.
CGCGATAACTGAGCGTCTCGTGGGCTCGGAGATGTGTATAAGAGACAGAAAGAAGAGTCTTTTAATCGACTACCGTCTGAACTTTCCGGGGGGATGAGAAAGAGAGTAGGTCTGGCGCGCGCGCTGGCCTTGAGCCCGGCCATCATGCTTTATGATGAGCCCACAACGGGTCTTGATCCAATTACAACTAAAATGGTTAACAATTTAATCGTAGATACTGCAAAAAATCACGAAGACCGAGAGATGACATCAGTTATTATTTCCCACGACGTAAAAGCGACGTTAGAAATTTCCGACTATGTGGCCTTTTTGGACCGTGGTAAGATTATTGAGTATTTACCGGTAGATGAGTTTAAAAATTCCAAAAAAGAATTGGTACAGGAATTTTTGAGGCTCTAAACAAAAGGTGTGAAATAAGAGATGAATGAATTTAAAGTAGGGCTTTTGGCCATTGCCACACTGGCCGCTGTCGTTTTTATGTCGTTCAAGATTACATCGAATCAATCGGGGTTTGGTCAGTACCAAACATATAGAACGATTGTTAAAGATGCTTCCGGCATTTTCCCAAAAACTCCAATCAAAATTGCCGGTATCGCTGCCGGACGTATTTCTTCTATTGAGCTTCAAGGAAACACAGCTTTAATTACGTTTGAGATCCTTAAACAAATTCAAGTGACAAAAAACTCGAAGTTAAGAATTAAGTCTGTTGGTTTCTTAGGTGATAAGTACATCGAAATCTATGTCGGGGATTCACCTGAATTTTTAGCGAAAAATGATTTCATCGATTCAGAAGAAGCGGCGGGGATTGAAACGCTGGTAAAAGATGCTTCTGAAGTTTTAGCTGACGTTAAAGCGATTACAAAAAGTTTAAAGGATAGTATCGCACCGGAAGGGCAACCTTCTCCAATGAAGAAGATCCTGGTTGATATCGGAGCTCTTGTTGAAAACACTAGAGTCGCGACTGAGTCACTTAAGAGGGTCATGACTGGAAACGAAGAAAAACTAAACGCCTTGGTTGAAAACCTGGAGAGTTTTTCTTATGAACTTGCTTATCAGGTTGATAAAGGAAATCCAGACAGTGCTATGGCCGACATCAAAGAAATCCTGGCAAATTCAAAAAAGATCACTGCTGATTTAAACTCACTGGTTGCTGATGTGAAACGTGGAAAGGGAACAGTGGGGAAACTTCTGGTTGAAGATGAAATCGCTGATCAGGTTAAAGACACACTTTCAAGCGTTCAAAAAATTGTTGGAAAAGCTGACGCTATCAGAACTGAGCTCTCGGTGTTTACCGGAGCTAACACTGAAGGTGGTGGTGAGAGTGAAGTGGCGCTTAGAATTTATCCTTCTCCTGAAAGATTCTACCATTTGGGGTTAACGACTTCAGAAATTGGACCAGACAGAGAAACAATCACTGAAACGACAACAAATGGATCAACTGTAGTATCTAATAAAAAAGAGCGCGACAGAGATACATTTAGATTCAACGTTCAAATCGGTCGCCGCGTTCAGGACTTCGCTTTCCGCGGAGGTCTGATCGAATCAACGGGAGGTCTGGGGTTAGATTATTACCTGCAGAACCTGGGGACAAAATTCTCACTTGAAGCTTTTGATTACAAAAAAGATAAAGGAGCTAACCTGCGTTTCATCACTGAACTTCAGATTTGGAACGTACTATACGGGCGAGCTTCAGCGAATGATATTGGCAGAAAAGAGCGTAGTGCTACGATTCAGGCCGGGCTTCGCTTTAACGATGAAGACTTAAAAGGTTTAATGGGATTTTTCTTCTAATTTATGGAAAGAAACTGGTTAATCAGAACATCACAGAATCAAATCTTAGGCCCGGTGGCCAAGCAGAAACTTTTGGAGTTTATCCAGAAAGGTGCGCTTGGGTTAACGGATGAAGTGGCCAGTGGAAATGGCTACTGGTTCTCATTAAAAGAAAAAGACCTGGTTGAAAAATACATTTACGGGGATATCCCTCAAGGTTACAACCCGATCTCAGAGTCAAAAAGTGTTCTTTCAAGAAGAGAGCATCCAGAAAGAACGACTTCAATTAATACAGCTCCAGTTAATCAGACTCAACACACTCAGGTTATTAAAGTCTCAGACATTCTAGGGACACCGGAAAATTCGAGTAAACCAGCGGCTTCAACAGCGGCAGGTGTCACTCCAAATGCTGCGGATTTAGAATTCCCAGACATGACTGTTGTGACTAAAATTCCAACTCCAGCTCCAGTTCCGACACTTAATTTAAATGAAGACAGTGACCAAAAGATGCCGGATGCTTCTGACCTGGAATTCCCTGACGTCGCAGCGATTACTTCAAGTGTAAACGCAAATTTCAAGATCGAAGCACCTGTTATGGCCAGTGCACCTCAAGCACAGGCACAGCCAGCGGCCCAAGGTCCAAAAATAGATTTCAAAACTGCTGAACCTAAATTTAACAAAGAGCCAGCAAGTTCAGACGAAGCTCATTTTCCAAGTGATGATGACTTGGCCTTCCCTGATATTGGCATTCCAGCAACTGCTGCTTCGGCCATTATTGACGATAAGACATCGACTAAAGTTGAAAAAGGGAAAGTTGATCTCTCTCACCAGTACACGAGAACAGTGGCCCTGGACAATGAACAAGTTTCAGTGGCACTTCCTGAAGTTGCAGATCAACCTAAAGTTGAAAAAAAGCCGGCCGCTAAATCAATGAGAGAGCCTGTCTCTTATACACATCTCCGAGCCCACGAGACGCTCAGTTATCTC
>CAXHHE010000438.1:0-2740 GCA_964016365.1 uncultured Bacteriovorax sp.
AACTGAGCGTCTCGTGGGCTCGGAGATGTGTATAAGAGACAGGTTAAGAAAGCAACAAAGAAAGCTGCTAAGAAAGTAGCAAAGAAAGCAACTAAGAAAGCTGTAGCTAAAAAAGCTACAAAAAAAGTAGCTAAGAAAGCAACTAAGAAAGCTGCTAAAAAAGCTACTAAAAAAGCTGCTAAGAAAGCTTAATTAATTAAGTGATCTAGTTAAAAAAGGGACCTTCGGGTCCCTTTTTTATTTGTGCCGACCGAACCTTGCCCGAAATAGTCCAAAATCAGCCTCATTTTCTTTCAAATCCGTGAAAAAAGACCCCGATTCGTTTACTTCCAACCCTGATCCTGCTAAGTTTTGCGCCTACATTCTATTCAATCGAGCAATAAGGCTTTTTAACAGGGTAAACTTATGGCAGCAGGTCTTGGTACTAGAGGCAATGGTCCTCGCGAACAAATTTCTATCGATCCAGTTACAGGTGAAAAGACAGTCGTTATGGGAGATTTAACCTTCCCACCACGCAAAGTTTGGATGAAAACCTTTGGTTGTCAGATGAACTATCACGATTCAGACCGAATCGCGGCCCACCTTGAAGACCTAAACTTTACTAGAACAGAAGAATTAGATGAAGCCGACATGGTTTTATTCAACACATGTGCGGTAAGAGATCTTTCAAATAATAAGTTTTACTCACAACTCGGTGAGATCAAACACGCTAAAAAGAAGAAAAATGGACTAGTCGTAGGTATCGGCGGATGTGTGGCCCAAACTGAAGGAAAAGAACTGGTGAAAAAGTATCAGCACCTGGACTTCGCGTTTGGAACAGATGTTATCGACACGATTAACGATATGGTCTTTAGAGTTTATGCCGGTGACAACAAGTTCACGATCAACTCATGGGATAGAAGCGAGAACTTTTCGATCGAAACAAAGATCCCTGTTGGCTCACCACAGGCCTTCGTAAACATCATTAAAGGCTGTAATAAGTACTGCACGTACTGTATCGTCCCTTACACTCGCGGAAAAGAGAGAAGCCGTCTAATGGCCGAAGTTGTGGCCGACGTTGAAAAATTGGTGAAGTACCAAGGCATTCAAGAAGTGACTCTTTTAGGTCAGAACGTAAACTCTTACGGGAAAGAAAACGGGGAGAGCTTAGCGGAGCTGATCATGGAATTAGATAAGATCGAAGGCCTGGAGCTGATCCGTTATACAACTTCTCACCCATACGATGTAAGCGATGAACTGATCGCCGTTCATGGAAAAGCTAAAAAACTTTCAAAACACCTTCACCTTCCGGTTCAATCTGGTTCGGCAACGGTTCTTGAAAGAATGCACAGAGAATATACGCCAGAGCACTACCTTGGACTTCTTGATAAACTTCGCGCAGCTCAACCAGAAATTGTCCTATCAACGGACATTATCGCCGGGTTTGTTAACGAAACTGAAGAAGAGCACCAGGAAACAATGGATCTTCTGACAAAAGCTCAATTCGATTTCATTTACTCATATGTTTATTCGCCAAGAGCTAAGACTCGCGCGGCAAAAATGGAAGACAATCTTCCAGATGACATCAAAGGTGCACGTCTTCGCCAAATCCAGGCACACCAGTTGAACATTCAGGATAAAATCCGCCAGACAATGGTAGGAAAAACATACAGAATCCTGGTTGAAGACTTTGGAAATATGGGTGGAGTAAAGAAGTGGAAGGGGCGTACAAACTGTAACAGAATTGTCCACTTTGTACCCGTTAATGATGAAATCGATATGAAATGGCACTGGGTAGACGTAAAAGTAACGTCTGCTACATCACTTTCTTGCCAGGGAGAGCTTATTGCTGATCTTGGGAAGAGACCACCGTCGTTATTACAATAAATTATACTTATAAAAGGAGGGGAAAATCTTCCCCTCCATCTTAATCAACATCACAAATTGGTAGAATAGAATCGAGGTGATTCTATGAAGTCTCTACTAGTCCTATTTGTTATCCTTTTTCCTCTTTCAAGTTTTGCTATCGTGAATGAAGTCGCATTTGATTTTGGGTACGATCGCCAGATTTATGGTCTGCAAAGACAGAATTCAAGTGTAAATCGCACTTATTCTGCGGCCCTTTCAACTTACATTTTTGATTACACGGCGATTGATTTAAACGCTTCGAGATCAAGTGACATCACGACAGAAAATGAGCGTTACAATGTCACAACAGGAATCGATGTTGTTGGTCAGCAAAACCGCGTGACTTCTAATGTCTATGGAGTAGGGATTAAGCAGATGTTTGCTCCGCGAACGGCGAGATTGATTCCTGGGATTTCTATCGGGTACGCCAAGCAGTTTTTAAATTACAACTCCGACTTAACGATTGAAGATACGTCGTCAAAAGTCAGAACAAACCTGGCAGGGAAAACAACTAAACAAAGAATTGATTCAGTTTTTGGTACGTTGTCGCTTCAACTGCGAATGACTGAAAGATTGTCACTAAAAGGTTCGGTTAAGACATTGTTCCCCGCCTTCGAATTAGATAAGGCCCGCGACAACGTGAAGTACGCTATTGGGTTTTCATGGGTGTTCTAAAAAAGACACTGCTTTTTTTCTCGCTGCTTTCTCTTGTTTCTGGATGCGCTAAGTTTGAGTATCTATATGAGCAGGGAATGGGGCAGATGACCCTTCTTTCTCAGGGAAAGGACAATAAGGATGTGCTTAAAAGCTGTCTCTTATACACATCTGACGCTGCCGACGAAGGCTTCTGTGT
>CAXHHE010000439.1:0-2737 GCA_964016365.1 uncultured Bacteriovorax sp.
ACAGAAGCCTTCGTCGGCAGCGTCAGATGTGTATAAGAGACAGCTCAGATTCATTTTCTGCTTCCGGTGGAGTTTTTCTCAACTGTTTATTGAATCAGAAAATTGCAGAGAGTTCACTTTTTAAAAGTTATACATTTTTTCCAGTGGCCGATGACAATGGGACTGCTCTAGGCGCCGCTCAATGGGTGCAGATGCAAGCTGGCGTGGAAATGAAAAAGGTCGATCACCTTTTCCTTGGTCCTGGAATCGAAAATATAAAAATCAGTTCATTCAAAAATCTTCAGCATAAAAAAATCTCCCATGTCAGTGAAGTGGCCGAGCTTTTGGCAAAAGGAAAAGTCATCGCCTGGATGCAGGGAAGAATGGAGTTTGGGCATCGCTCACTTGGAAATCGCAGTATTTTAGGCGACCCTCGTGACAAAAAGATGAAAGATATTATCAATGAAAAAGTAAAGTTCCGCGAACCTTACAGGCCTTTTGCCCCAAGTTTTCCAGAAGGGAAGTTGCAGGATTTTTATCAAACCGATAAAACCTCTTACCCTTTTATGATTGAAACATTACACGCCAAAGATGTGACTAAAGAACTTGCTCCGGCCATTGTTCATGAAGACGGCACCTCGCGAGTCCAGACAGTTTCTTCGCTCCATAGTCCGGAATTTTATGAATTACTCAAAGAGTTTTATAAATTAACGGATTGTCCGATTCTGCTCAATACTTCTTTTAACATTAACGGAATGCCTATTGTGCTTTCGGTGGATGATGCCATTGATTGTTTTATGAAAACCGAAATGGATTACCTGGTGATTAAGGATTACTTGCTATGGAAATAAGCCAGGGACAAAAGAAAACCTTGATGATGATAAGTGTGCTGATTTTTATCGGTCTCTTATTTTACATTCAGGTTTGGATGCTTCCATTTTCCGATTATCCTTATCAAGATGAATACCATTCGATTTTGCAGGCGATGGGAAAACACACTTACACCAATACTTTGTACGTGCACTTTCTTTCTCTTTTTACTTTCTTAAGTCGCAATTTTTATGACATTTTCACCCTTAATTTCATTTTCTCTAATTTTCTTTTGACGGTGACTTTTTTCTTTTACCATAAAAAAAGAAGCATTTCGCTTTCGACGAATTTGTTTTTCACTTCAATGCTCGCTTTGAATGCCCTCAATATTGCGCTCTCAAGAAAAATGCATTTTTG
The DNA here is from genome assembly GCA_964016365.1 of uncultured Bacteriovorax sp. Classification (GTDB taxonomy): domain Bacteria; phylum Bdellovibrionota; class Bacteriovoracia; order Bacteriovoracales; family Bacteriovoracaceae; genus Bacteriovorax. Next base: position 1,207 of record CAXHHE010000439.1, read on the forward strand.
GGCACCGGCCTTTTATTTTCTAATCTTGATGATGGGAGATTGGCTTGAAGGAATGAAGCGAAAGATCTTTTTAGTGATGGCCTTTGTGGCGCTGGCCTTTTTCAGGATGGAGTTCGCTTTTGCCGCTGTTTTTGCCTTTGGTGATTTAGTCGGAATGAGAAAAAGCCGTAGGCACTTTTTCATCTTTTCAGGGATTGGACTTCTTGCAGGAGCGATCGCCGTCGGATTGATTTATCGTTTTGGCCCGGGAATGAAAGACTTAGTGGCGGTGTCGTTAGGAAGTGAAGAGGGCAGCACTTTTAATTTATGGGATCAGTTTTTTAATATTGTAGTTCTTTTTGTCAGCAATGTAGGACGCTATTCTCAATATGTCGCTCATACCTTTGCTTCGACACTGAAAATCTATTTTTTCACTTTGATGAATGCTTTTATTTTGATCGTGGTGATGATCAAACCAATTAGGGAAAACTTAAAAAACCTGTGGGAAAACATTAAAAATGACCAGGTTTACTACCTAGCCGCTCTCTTTTTGCTTCTGGTGGTTCGCTTTTTAGACTCTTACATCATCATGTTTTACGTTTTATTTTTGAGTTTTTTAAGTTTCCTGCTCAATTCCAAGCGACCAGATTGGCTTACTCCTGTTGTTTTTGCACTGATTCTTCCGGCCTTTTTCATTGGCAAACCGGATTTTGAGGAGAACCTTGGAATCAATTTTCCTTCAATCAGAGGCTACAATGGCCTGGTGAACAGGCCAATGCACGAACTTGTCGCGAGTTTGCCAAAGACTAGTTATGAACAGCCTTACCGCATTCTTTCATTGGAAAGATTGGAAGAAGTTCAGGGGAGAGAGGGTCTGGAGTTTTATCTTTACCAAGACTTAGTGGAAGTCTGTGGGAAAGGCCCTTTGGATTTTGACGTAGTGCTTATTCAAGAGTACTGGAAGCACACACCTAATAGGCTCATTATTCAGAGCTGTTTGATTCCTAAATTGCAGAACATGCGCGCTTATCCTCTTGCCCGCGGGTATGATCTTTATCTTGGGCCACGCTTGCAAGGAGTGCCTCTAAAGCTTAATCCTGTCACGCGTCAATAATCGGCTAATTTCCCGGAACTAAAGCAAAAATTTTAATTACAAAAAGCCCAGTAAAAAGTAATCTTTCGGGAGCCTTAATTTGGAAATTTCAGCCTGGAGAATTAGCCGTGTCTAATGAAAGCAATTTAAAATCAATGAGTGATTTAGTGGCCCTATGTAAGCAACGTGGATTTATTTTTCAATCATCAGAAATTTATGGTGGATTGAACTCATGTTGGGATATGGGTCCTTACGGAGTTGAGTTAAAAAATAACTTAAAGAACCGTTGGTGGAAAGCGATGACTCTTCGCCAGGACGTAGTGGGAGTTGATGCTTCAATTCTTATGCACCCGACAGTTTGGAAAGCTTCAGGACACGTTGATGGTTTCTCTGATCCAATGGTTGACTGTAAAGTTTGTAAAGAAAGATTCAGAGCTGACAACATCGACATGACTAAAC
>CAXHHE010000440.1:0-2723 GCA_964016365.1 uncultured Bacteriovorax sp.
TTCGATTTCATTTCTTTCATACGAGTTTTCATAGCTTCCTGAAATTCTTTATTCTTTTTCTTCAGGACATTTTCTTTAAACTCTTTTCTGTTTTTCTCTTCTTCTTTTTTGAAAGAATCTTGTTTCTCTTTAATCTGTTCACGCAAAGCTTTGTTGTGAGTTTTGTCACCCGGCTTTAATTGCTTATAAAGCTCTTCAAGCTCTCTTACATCGGCCAGTTTGCGGTCATACATTTCGTTAATATGTTTAACGTGCAATTCACGCATTTCCTGAATGTGGTCTTCGCGGAGTTTTGAACACTGTTGAGAAAACTTAGCTACGTCTTCTTTGACCTGCTCATCGGCCGCAAAGGTCATAGTGCTTCCCATTAAAAGGACCAGGGTAAGAATCGCGTTTTTTAGTACCCCTAATGAAATCGTCATGTTAGAACCTCCGTTTTTGTTCTCTTAACCATTTTACGCCAGCATTTAATAAAAGTTTCACGAAACTTTTGAGTAAAGTTTGCGTATTATAGGTGAATGGAAACTGCCAAGGCCACAAAAGGCATTATGTCCGACAACCAGTTAATGCAGATGTTTGCTGATCACGATGATCAGGTTGCGTTCGAGCGCCTCTACCATAAGTACAAAGAATCCCTTATCAGATTCAGTTATGGGTATACTTTTAACCAGGCCCGCGCGGAAGAGATTGTTCACGATACTTTTTTAAAGGTCTATCGCTATAAAAAAAATTATGATCCACAAAAAACATTCCGAACATGGTTGTGGACCATTTGTAAAAATACCAATCTCGATGCTCTTGATAAAAACCCTCTAAAAAGGGATCAGAGTTTTGAGGATATTGAGACTGAATTCACCGACCAGGATGAATCGGTTTTAGAAAAGATGGTAAATGAATCTACCAAAGAAGAAATTAACAACGTGATTGGCACTCTTCCACTCACACAAAGAGAAGCTCTTTTGTTGTGGATGAATGATGACTTAAGTTTTGAAGAAATGGGAAGCGTTTTAAATAAATCTCCCCAGGCCGTAAAGAACCTGGTCCACCGTGCGAAGTTAGGAATGAAAACTAAATTAGGAGGCTCAAAATGAGCAATCAATTAAAAGATGCACTTAAGAAGAAAATGGATGTCACTCCATCGTCTGACTTTGATTCAGCTTTTTTTGAGAAGCTTGAAAAGAGTAAAAAGCCTCGCCTGTTTAGCAATTGGGTTACCTGGGCCGTGAGCGGTTGCGCGACAGCTTCAGTCCTTTTTATTGCTATCAGCAATTACAATGTTCCGGGACAACAACGTGTAACCCAAAGGGAATTTGTAGAAAATGCCCTTGAAATCCAGGGGGCCCTAAACGAAGGGATTTCCCCTATCGAATCCGACTTGACGGTCTCAATCTCTGATGAGATTTAGTCATGCATGAATTCATTAATCCTAAAAAATACTGACGGGGTCATTGCCGATCCAAAAGTCCTCGCGCATATGCACGAGACACTTAAAGCGAAAGCAGATGACACATTCAAGTGCACAGTTTTAGGACAAGGCCTTTGCCAGGGAAAAATCATTGATCTGGCAAAAGACAAATGCATCCTTGAGCTCTCTCCCCTAACGAAAGCTCACCCACAATGGTTTAACTTAGTCGTGGGGATTTCCAGACCACAAACCAGTAAAAAAGTTCTCGAACACGCCACTACTTTTGGCGCTAAAAATATCCATTTTTTTAAGGCCGCACTTTCAGAGAAAAGCTACCTGGACTCAAAAGTTTTTGGACCCAGTGAATGCGAAGAATACCTGCTTGCAGGACTTTCTCAGTCGGCGATCTATGGTGAGCTTCCTAGTGTTAAGGTCGATAAATATAACCCAGCAGATCACTATAAAAACGAGCCGCAGAAGTTCATCCTTGATCTTTCAGGTAAAGAGAACTTCCTTGATTTAAAAGATAGTATTAACTTTGATACTGCCATTACATTAGCTATCGGTCCGGAAAGAGGTTTTATCCCTGAAGATATAGAGCGTTTTCATCAGGCAGGCTTTAAGAGTGTCAAGATATCGTCTAGCATTCTTAGAGTGGAACATGCTATATATTCGGCCGTTTCTCAGTTAGAATTGATTAGAGGAAGATATTAATATGATCAGAAAACTAGAAAATTTATTTGATGAACAAGTTCGCCCGGCACTAGCGGCTCACGGTGGTAACGTGGAAATCGTCGACCTCGACAACAACGTTCTTTTCCTTCGCCTTCAAGGTGGATGTCAGGGATGCTCAAGCTCTAATGCCACTCTTAAGCAAGGGATTCAAACTCTGGTAAAACAAAATTTTCCGGAAATCACTGACGTGGTCGATATTACAGATCACGAGAGTGGAGAAAATCCTTACATGTAGTCGTGATGGCCTCCATCACTTTCTCCGGCGTAAAAAGTTTCAAACATTGCATGTATTCGTCTTTTAAATCACAAACGGAAAGTCCACAGTAGTGGTGCACTCTCGTTCTGCACGCCAGCTCTTCCACATAAAAGTAGGGATGTTTTTTTGAATCGTATGGATGCCATTCATTGGCAGGTTCTGGTCCAAAAAGCGTGAAGCTTTTTAAATCAACAGCAATCGCGATGTGTTTTAGGCCTGTATCGTTCCCAATATAAAAAGCTGACTCCTCAAAAAATTTTGGAAGTTCGGCCAAGGGAATATCTGTCTCTTATACACATCTCCGAGCCCACGAGACGCTCAGTTATC
>CAXHHE010000441.1:0-2697 GCA_964016365.1 uncultured Bacteriovorax sp.
AGATAACTGAGCGTCTCGTGGGCTCGGAGATGTGTATAAGAGACAGGTTATCCGCGACCTGGCCCCGGGAGAAATTATTTTTATCGATCAAAGCGGAGAGATTTTTTCTTCAGTTGATTACTCAAAGACAAAGGGGATTGCTCCTAAGTCTTGTATGTTTGAATGGGTTTATTTTGCTAACCCAGAAAGTGTTTTAGAAGAAAGAAGTGTTTACTCGGCCCGTTTAGAGTTCGGGAAAAACCTGGGCGAAGAAATTAAAGAGCTTATAAAGAGCGGAGAAATTTCTCCTGATATCGTGGTCCCGATTCCTGAAACCAGCCGCGTGGCCGCAATCAGTTTAAGTGAAACACTAAAAATCCCATACCGCGAAGTTTTAATTAAAAACCGTTATATCCAAAGAAGTTTCATCCTTAATACACAAGAAAGCAGAAAACGTGCTGTGCAGTTAAAGCTCACAGCGATTGCCAGCGAGATTAAGGGGAAAAATATTTTATTACTCGATGACAGTATCGTTCGTGGGACGACATCTAAAAGAATTATTGAGATGGTAAAAGAGGCGGGAGCAAAAGAAGTCTATTTTGCAACCACATGTCCTCCTATCAGGTATCCATGTTATTACGGCGTGGATTTTCCAGATCCAAAAGAGCTGGTGGCCAGCGATAAAACGATTGCAGAAGTCGAAACGTATCTTGGCGCTACAAAACTTATCTACTTATCAACTGAAGCTACCAAAAAAAGTATTGGAAAAGAAAGTCTGTGCATGGCCTGTATCAATGGTTGTTACCCTGTTGACATAGCTAGCGCACAGAAGTTCCAGGACATGAGAAGTCTACATAGGGAGTAATTTATGACACAACTGCCGCCTGTACTGTACCGTGGATCGGTGAAAAATGTCAGGGGGGAAGTGTCTGCAAAAGAATTACTCTTTGAATTCTCTGACCGCTTTTCGGTTTTTGATTGGGGAGAGATGCCGGATGCTCTTGATGAAAAAGGAAAAACCCTGGCCGTTATGGGGAAGAGCTTTTTTAAACACCTGGGAAATCCTGCAAGCTGGGAGAATTTATTTCAAGCTCCTTCATTGTTAAATAACTTTGACCCTGATTACTTAGAAACATTATCGCATTCATATCTTTATAAGAAACTTAAGACCTTTGGTTTATTTCACCATGCTCTTTTAGAAGAGCGTGAGATTGAGCTGAATTCACCATACTTAAAAGTTAAAAACATTTCAGTTCTTCGCCCACCAATGAATGGTGAAGTTTATGACTACAGTGTTTATGAAACAAAACCAGTGAATGCTCTTGTTCCACTAGAAGTGATTTTTCGCCTGGGATTGCCTCCTGGAAATTCACTTTCAAAAAGGTTAGGCAGCGATTTAGCTAAATGGGAAGCTTACGGTTTTAGCGAAGTTCCTCAGATGGGTCTTTTGAAAAAACCAGTGATTGATTTTTCGACGAAGCTTGAAAGAGGAGACCGCTATATCGACTACAAAGAGGCGATGGGAATTTCGCACATGAACGAAGCTGAATTTAGCGAGCTTCGTGAAATGACGGCACTCATTGCTCTTAATCTCTTTAAGTTTCATGCAGACATGGGACTGACATTATTAGATGGAAAAATTGAAGTGGCCTTTGTTCAGGATATCCATGGCAAAAGATCATTTATGCTGGTTGACTCCATTGGAATTGATGAGCTTCGCCTGCTTTATAAAGGAAAGAGCTTTTCAAAAGAATTTTTAAGAGAGTTTTACAAAAAAAGCTCATGGTATGACTGCCTGGAATCGGCCAAAAGAGATGCTCTTGTTTATGGCGGTGATTTTAAGTCCCTTTGCCAGGAAAAATACCAATCGATGCCATTGCCTATGGATGAATACACCAAAATGCGCGCAGAGGCCGTTTATAAATCTTATGCCAATGAAGTTTCAAAACGAATCAATGGCGTGACGGTTTTTGATGAAGAATTTAATTTAAGCGAATACAGCACGAGGTATATGTGAAAGTTCTAGTTATCGGAAGTGGCGGTCGCGAGCATGCTTTATGCGCCCACTTTATGGAGTCAGAGCTGGTAAGATCAGTGATGGTGACTCCAGGAAATGCAGGAATGAAGGAAACTCTTCCTGAATTAAAAGTAGAAAATATCAATGTAACCGATAGTGAAGGGCTTTTGCGCCTTGCCCTTCGTGAAAAGATCGATTTGACCATGGTTGGTCCTGAAGCTTCTCTGGAGTCTGGAGTGGTCGATCTCTTTCGCGCTAACAATCTTTTAATTGTTGGTCCAACACAAAAAGCAGCACAGGTAGAGTCATCAAAGTCTTTTGCTAAAAAGATTATGCAAAAATACGGCGTGCCGACAGCTGACTATCAGGAATTTTTTGAAGTTGAAGCGGCCCTGCGTTTTGCCGAAGAATCTCCTATGCAAAAGATGGTCGTAAAATGCGATGGTCTTGCCGCTGGTAAAGGTGTTGTTGTTTGCCAGAATAAAAATGAAGCTCGCATTGCTATTCTTTCCTTGATGAAAGAAAAGCTTTTAGGCGAAAACACCAATCATATTATTATCGAAGAGTGCCTGGAAGGAATGGAAGTCTCGGCCTTCGCTTTATGCGATGGAGAGCGCTTTACCTTTTTAGGAACAGCTTCAGACCATAAACGCTTAAGAGACAATGACCTGTCTCTTATACACATCTCCGAGCCCACGAGA
>CAXHHE010000442.1:0-2693 GCA_964016365.1 uncultured Bacteriovorax sp.
CTACACAGAAGCCTTCGTCGGCAGCGTCAGATGTGTATAAGAGACAGAAATGCAAGTGCGCTTTCGAGAGGCGTGCTTTCACATCGGCCACATGGTCGACATTGACGATGATGGATTTAACTTCGAAGGAAAATTCATGGGCATCGGACTAAACGGTGAGGCCCTCGTCGAAATCGACGGCAACGTAAAAGCGTTCCTATCCAGCTCACTTAAAATTTTAGGCAAGGCCTAGTGCTGAACTGAATCTGAAATTTCTTTGATTTCTTTGCGAATCAGGTTTTCTGCCAGGTCAGGAATCACTTCCCATGCAACCTTCTCTGCGTTTTGACGGCAGAACTCTCTAACCATTTCTTCGATCATTGGACGAAGAGAGATTTTTAGTTTTTCAACTAATTCATCCTGATCCATATGAATGATTGTATCGCCACCTTGTGGTGATTCGATAACTTTTGAAGCAGCTTTTGCTTCACTCTCTTTAAAGTGTTGAACAGTTTCTGTAAGGTCTGCAGTCACTTCATCAAGATTTGTTGAAAGAATGTCGGCGTATTCTTCAGCTTTAACCGGAACCACTTCATCAACGGCCCAGAAAGCTTCAGCTGAAATTTCGTCATCGATTTCAGTTAATAGATTGCGATTTAAATCTTCAGGGACTTCAAATGATGGATCTGTTTCATCTTCATCAAATGCACTTTCTTCCTGCACGAAGCTTGAAGAGGTTTGTAGTCTTTCAAGAACGTGTCTGTCTTCCGGAGTTTCTTCAATAACCGGCGGGAATGATTTCTGGAATTTTTCTTCCAAGCTATTAGATGCGGCAAATCCCCATCCTTCGATTTCACTCGAAAGTGGGTCTAAACTTGTTGCTTCTGTTTGTCCGTATGCTGGCTCAGTCGGCTCTTCGTCTTTTGCCGACATCTTTGGAGCATCAACTGTCCAAAGATCCAGGTCATCTGATTTTTCCGAAGTTTCTTCTTGTTTTGCTTCTACAACTGGCGCTGGAGTTGGTCTAACTCCTTCAAGTAGATCGCGGCACTTCTTGATGAACTTGCTGCTTTCAAATGGCTTTACGATTTTGTCTGAGATCCCACAAGAAGCGAACTGTCCTTCATCTATTGTGTCGAATGTCCCAAGCATTACGATGATCGCTGCTCCTGGCATGACATTGTTGATTTGTTTTGAAAGTTCATAACCTGATCTTGAATCTGAGAGATTGAAATCTAAAAGGATAAGATCGAAATGATTTGATTGAATTTTTCTAAACAGTTCTTCTTCATTCATACACTCAACAAGCTCGTATCCACTGTTTGCCAGTGTAATACCGATAACTTTTTGAATCGTTAAACTGTCGTCTGCAACCAAAACTCTTGATGTCATATTCATCCTCTTATGTAACTATTCTCAACTAAATCAGCTTGTTAAGCAACTTATTTTGAGAACGTTAACCAACTAATTCACTCGCGTATTAAAACTGAAGAATCATTGCTGATTGATTGTCGAGATTCCCGCGGTCATTGGATAAGCGAAACAGTTCTTTGATGGCCTCCATTTCACTTTCTAAGTTCTTTTCAATCGTATACTTGATCTCATCTGCGCTTAAGCGCGAGTAAGCTCCGTCAGTCAGTAGGACCACTAAGTCCCCTTCCGTCACTTTTAATTCGCGAACGCTATAGTGAAGATCTTCAAAAAGACCAATCCCACTCATCGGAACAGAATGAAGATGAGATTGAAAAGTGTCTCGGCTTAAACTCGCCAGGGAGTCCGGCAAGACTTCAACAGTTAAATGACCTTTGCGGTACAAGTAAGCTACGCAGTTACCGGTCGAAACCAAAGTTAAAATATTTTCGGCCAAGGCAGCGGCAATCACCGAAGCGCCTCCGCGATTGTCCATGCTCTTTTTTTCATTGTCGCGGTTAACGTTTTGGTGGGCCGTATGAAACGCATTGATCAGGGCATTGCCCTCAATAAGATATTTGTGACTATAGAAAAAAGGCAATGTCGCTTCCGGGTCCACTGCAATTTTTGTGTAAGACCTCTTCAAGCTGTCTCTCACCATCATCGCCACTCGGTCACCGATATTTGAGCCACCAAATCCATCGACCACCATAAAAAGATTATTCACCAGATCAGCTTCCACTAAATCTTCATTAAGATTTAAATGCGGGCCTTGATGTGTCTGCATGCCATAACTTTTTAATTCAATCATAGTCTATTCCAGATAATCTTTAAGTTTTTCCGTCGCTTTTTTATAGTAGTCACTATCCACCGGTGAAATCTGCTGAACTTCCTGGAACTTCTCTTTGGCGTCCTGGAATAAGCTCAACGATTCAGCAATAATCGCTTCACGGTAAATCTTTCTTGCCCTGGTTGCCAGTTGCTCTCTGATGTCTCCAACCTGATTGAGAGCTTCTGAGTTTGAAGGCTCGATTCTAAGAATCTGTTGATAAACTTCATAAGCACCTTTTAAGTCCTGTCCTTCAAGCAGTGACTTTGCTTTTCCAATCAATGGAGCGACAGCTGAGTTCAACTCATCTTTTGACTTCTTTAGCATTTCTGTCGCTTCAGTTGTCAGGTCATCATCCATATCTTTAATACGCAGGAAATCTTCCAGCTTACTAATGGCCCTGAACCATTCGTTTTGTAAGAAAAGAGTGCGCGCTGGTTTTAGTTTTTCAACTTTGTCATCACGGTCTTTTTTC
>CAXHHE010000443.1:0-2689 GCA_964016365.1 uncultured Bacteriovorax sp.
CTTCGTCGGCAGCGTCAGATGTGTATAAGAGACAGCCTGAATTTCATCTAAAAATAAAAGTGTATTTTTCGAATTGAATTCTTTTTTGTAGAGAAGACTTATGTCGCGAAGGATTCTCTCAGGGTCCAAAGAGTTTTCCTCACTGAATAAGAGGTGGGCTTCTTTGTGGGCGAGAAAATCAATGCGAATGAAATGAAGAAAGTGCTTCTCCCCAAAATCTTTGACAATATAAGACTTCCCGACTTGGCGGGCCCCTTGTAATACCAAGGGTTTGCGCCCGGGGGAGCTTTTCCATTGCTGAAGTTCTGAGGTGATATGTCTTTTCATATGTTTATCCTTTTTTTGTAAAAATAGTATATCATAAAATCCCAATAATGGGAATTTATGTAGGGGTGTTTCTCTCAAAACGAGGATAAATAGACGATAGTGGCAGAAGGGATTATACTAAAATTAATATGAGTGATTGGTACCAAATCGAGAGCAATTCTTTAATCGTCCAAGTGACGAGTCTTGGCGCAGAGATGAAGCGCTTATTTTCCAGAGACTGGCATCGCGAGCTATTATGGCTTGGTGATGAAAAGGTCTGGGGGCGTTCAGCTCCTGTCTTATTTCCCATTGTTGGGAAGCTAAAAGATGATGAATATTACCTTCAAGGGAAAACTTTCAAGATGGGGCAGCACGGTTTTGCCCGCGACTTCGAGTTTAAGTGTACTGAATGTGGCACTTCAGAAGTAGAATTTTTGCTTGTGGCCACTCAGGAAACATTTAATAAGTATCCATTCTGTTTTGAGCTTCGTGTGCGCTATAAAGTTGAAAACAGCAAAGTTTCTATTTCATACTTTGTTAAGAACGATGACCGTCAAGACATCTATTTTTCTATTGGGGCCCATCCGGCCTTTGAGACGAAAGAATTAAACAATTACGAGATTCGTTTTGAAAAGGAAGAGAAGGAGTACTTCAGACTTGAGAATAGTTTAATAAATTGGCAAAGACCACATTTGTTAAATGCTCAAAAATTGGATTTATCAAAGGAACTATTCACTCAAGACGCATTGATTTTTAAAAAACTAAAATCGAAGTATGTTGAGTTGGTCGATACAAAACGAAATGAAGTTATCCGTGTTCAGGCCAATACGCCTTATTATGGGATCTGGGGAAAAGGCGATGTGCCATTTGTTTGCCTCGAGCCATGGTACGGAGTTGGTGAGTCTTCAAATCACGATAAGAAATTTGAAAATAAAGAAGGCATCATCACTTTATCTGCGGGAGAGGTGTTTGGGTTTTCTTATTCGATTGAAATGCTACATTTGAATCCAAGCGATCCTGCAGGTAAAAAGAAATGAGTTTTTTAATTCCCTTAAAAAATAGAGGTGTGTCTGCTTCTTCCAACGACAATGTTCTTTGGAACGAAGGGAAAGTTTATGTCATGGATAACCACAGACTTGCTTTGTGGTGCTGGTTTCAGAAGATGCAAAAGGGAAAGAAGTACAATCTTTTTCATATTGATGCGCATCCAGATATGAGTGAGTCGGCGATTAAGTATTTCAATCATGATTTATGGGCGATGAGTTTAGAGGAATATAGGACTGCGTGGCAGGATGATATTAATATGCCGCTGTTTAGGTGGGATAATTATATTGAGGTGTTCCTGCAGAAGTATCCGGAGTTGGTGGGGAAGACGGTTTCGGCCACGCATCATTTGGGATCTTCAAAAGAGTTATCGGAAGAAGTTAAATCCTATGATCTAGTAAAGTTTTCAAAAGGACTTTTTACAGGTGAAAAGTATGTAAATGATTTACCATGGATTGTTAATTTAGACCTGGATTATTTTTATTCAGCTGCACCTGAAAAGCTCGTTCTCTATAGTGAGGAGTATATCCTGGCCTTGGCAGAAGCCTTTAAAAATGGATTAAAAGGTGGAATGATTGAAACCCTGACTATATCCCTTAGCCCTGAGTGTTGTGGTTCTTGGGAGAAGGCAGAGTCAATACTTGGCTATTTTTCATGCTGCAAATTTAAGTAGATATTTGCTTTTGATCTTCATAGTTATAAGTTTACACAGATCAGAATCTTCCATTATAATTGAATGATGAAAAATCTAGTAAAAAATGTAGAGATAAATTCTCAATTGGAGAATTTTTTAGTTATAACTTTTATTGCTGCTTTCGTCTGCTTAGCGATTGGACTTACGACCTCTATTTCTATTTTGGCTGGCTTTCATATTTTCATGATTCCATCCATTTTATATTTTCTTCCTAAGGCTAATTATAAAAATTACCCAAAGAGTGCATGGTTTTTACTTCTTTTTTCAGTTGTGATTATTTTGTCAATTTGTGCAAATCAAGAGGTTGTTGCAAATGGCTATAAAAATATTGGAAAGGTAAAATATTTCCTTTATGGCTTTTTGGGAATCGCACCCATTGCTTGGTTTTCAAGTAAGCATTTGACGAAGAAACATATTTCTATTTTTCTCTATATTCTTTTTATAGCGACCACTGTTGGAACTATTTCTGGACTTATTGGACAATTTTATGGGGTTAATCCGATTACGATGAGGCCCCCAAATATTCCAGAAAGAAATAGTGGGATGATGGGAATGGTGATGAATTATTCTCACAATCTATCATTTATATTCGTCATAAATGTGGGGTTAATTTTATACCGTGATAAGATCAAAGAATTTTTAAAT
>CAXHHE010000444.1:0-2687 GCA_964016365.1 uncultured Bacteriovorax sp.
TTGAGCTTTCTTTTCTTTCGTCGTCAGTTTCTTTCCGTGCTTGTTCTTGTTGTCGTGCTTATCACCCATGAGACTACCTCCTCATACAAATGCTCATTTTCTTTATTGTACTATTCTTATCGGATATCGCTTTTATTACTTTAGCCTTTTCCTCTGTTTTTAATGCTTTATTCCATTAGATTCAGTACCTTAAGACACTTTAAAGTTCGGTGAATTTGGCCAGTTTTGGGGGCATTGAGGGTCCGCATTAAAAGACAAAATGACTCCGTTACTGGAGGCTGGCCTAAAGTAAGGCTAACGACAACGCTGTTTTTGGTGTCAATACCACACCAAAACAGTTGGCATAGGCCGTGCAATCTCTCCTCGTCGCCTAATTTATTTTGTTTTCGGGGGGAAACATTATGAACACAACAATGTGCCTTTTTATGTTCGTCACTTTAGTTTTTTCAGGAAGAGTCCTGGCCAAAGAAGAAACCATCGCCACTATCACCAATGATGAAAACAAAGAAGTCTACACCTTCGTCGCTCAGACTGACGATGAAACAGATACGATCAAAGCTTTCTACAAAGATGATTTTTTAAATGGCAAAAAAATCGACCGCGAACTACTTTCAACAGATGGTCTTCTCTCTTCTGGAATGGTTTTAGAAAAGCGTGGAGAACATGAAGTCATCGCTCTAAAGAGTAATAACTTTGATATGGAACAAGGCGGGATCGTGACGATTGATACCCTCTTTAACGGCGTAAACGGCCAGAGAAAAGAGTACGATCTTCAATTGGCCAAGTCTGAATCTGGATGGAAGCTTTTTAAAGGCAAACAAGTGATCTCGAAACTTCACATTGTGGTTAATAAGAAATTCTTATTGGGCGCTGTGGGAGTTAAAGAAATTCAAATGAAATAATTTATCCAAAAAAGAAAAGGCCGCTCTTAGGCGGCCTTTTTCACAAATTGCTTGTTCTGTTTAATTTTTTCGTATTCTTGAAGATCCTGGGTAAAGTGATTTTTTGTCTTTTCCACAAGCGGAGCAAAAATATTGCGTAACTCCGTCTCATGGCCGTCTGGCAGCAGGTCTTCATAGCGGGCAAAGATGTAAAACTCTTCGTTCGTACTTCTCTTAGCGTTGTTTAAATTCCCGTAGAAATTCAATATACGCGACTCGAGTTTAAAGAGCATTGAGTCCCGCTCGACTGAGATCTCGTGCTGATCAATACGTTTAAAGACTTCTTCCATTGCCATGGCATCAATCTTCTTATACGGAGCGACCGGGATCGTCAGCTCGAGCGTATGAGAATTTTTTATTTTGTTTAAAAAATTCTTGTCACTGATTTTGAAGATAAAACCCATTTCCGACAATTGGTGAATCTCAACTTTATCCTTATAGGTCTGAACATCGTTGTCCATTTTGAAAAGGACAGGAATCGTCGCGTTCAGGCGGAATGATCTAAGCGTATAGTGCTCAAGAAGAATTTTTCTCATGACAAACTGGGCGTAGATATCTTTATCCAGCCACTTCATTGATGTCAGGGTGTAGTACGGCCCCTGTTCGCTGTCGTATGAAAAAAGAATCTCTTCTTTTCTTTCAAACCACGTCAATCTCAAGCGACTGTCGAGGTATGATTCATATAGAGAAAACAGGTCGGTTCTGATCACTTTTATTTTATTACAAAGCCACACTGGCTTTGACTTGAGTTCGTTTAAGGCCTGATTCATTCTCATCAGGTGAAAGTTGTTATTGAAGTTTTTATAGTGACGTCTTTGCGCTAAACAAGTCTGATCCCAGTTTGCCCAGTGAAACGACAGCTCTTTTGTCAGTTTCAAATGCTCTGTTAAATCTCTTGATCCAAGATAGTCTTTCAGACTCTGTGGATTAACGACGCCTCTGATTGTCATATAACTTTCTCCGCAATGATATTTCTTAACGGCATTGTAGAACGAGAGAGAAGCTCATTGGGGAGGAAAAAAAAGAAATTTAAATCCTATTGAAATTGTTCCTTTTTTTATGAATTTAAGAATTTTTTAAGTCTAGAAAATTTGAGAATTTTTTGAGGCACTTATTATTTTCGTTTAGTAAGTGACGGGGATCTGACCGTTTTTGCCTATGCCACTGAAGCTTAAGAGGTGGATTCGAGTTCTGCTATAATGAAAAAAGATGAAGAACCCATTTGATATACTAGAGCAAAACGCCCTTAACTTTAAGCTGACTCCGATTTCTTTCAGAGAAATCTTCTTTATTGCCGAAGCCCCTTGTGACATTTATGCGCAAGTCGACGGTCTCTTGAAGGTTGTCCTTCATAAAAAAGCCGAAATCAACACTTCACTACTTAAAGAACTACTACAAAAGAAATTGGCCAATCTCTTTGTAATGGAAGATGACCGCACTCTTCTGCGAGTGGCCCAACAAGAGAACCTGACTAACGTCACCCGCTCTCTTTCAATCGGTGATCCACTAGAGAAGGCAAGGCTACAAACAAACCTACTAACTCTTAATCTTGGTTATCTTTACGAAGACCCGACCGATGACAACGTTTTAAACCTGCAGGTTCAGTCTGCAAAAAACTTGGCGACTTTTCTTTTTAACAAACCACAGATTCACGAGGCCCTTTACAAAGAATTCATTAAACAAGGGCACCATTACATTTTCGCGCAACCATTTCTCTCAACTTTATTCTTATTAGGTGTAATGAAG
>CAXHHE010000445.1:0-2683 GCA_964016365.1 uncultured Bacteriovorax sp.
CAAAAAATGGCCATGCCAGTTCGCTCGGGGCGTTTCGGTGAAACAATCGAACTCAAAGGACCAAATAATAAAAATATTGCTGGAAAAGTTGTGGACTATAACAAAGTGGTGATTGAACTATGAAAATGAGAAATGCGATTCTTTTATCTTCTTTAACTCTGTTTGCTTCATGCTCGTCTTTTATGGATGGTATGTACCGCGATCTTGACCGCCAGGAGCGCGTTTACGCTGACGAAGAAGAACAAAATCAACCGTACCCAGATCAGTTCGATCAATACAGAAAAAACACGAAAAGAAGAACATCTTCTGTTTATAACAAACCTGGAAGAAACCGTGGTGACACTGTTTCAACAGGAAGCCAAAGAATGCTTAACCCAGAAGTAAAACGCAAGTATCAAGACGAGCGCGTGGCCCTAAAGCGAACAACAGCAAGTGACCTGACTGACAACGGAAACGATGGAAGTCTTTGGGGAAGTGCTGATCCAAACGCTTTTTTATTCGCAACCAGCAAAAGCAAAAGCTCTGGAGACATTATCCAGATCAACGTTTTAGCAAAACTAAGAAATGAAATCACGCTAGAGTTAAAACGCGCTTTCCCGGATAACCCGTATGAAGCAAAACCAGCTGGGGATGAAAAGAAACCTGACGCTTCGGCACCAGCACCGACTACGGCAGCTGCTAAACCTGCAGACGCTGCAACAGATGCGAACTCTACGGATAAAATCTCAGGTGTAGTTGTTGAGGAAATCAACCGCGAGCACTTACTGATTAAAGGAAGAAAGAACGTTCTATATAAAAACAGAAAGAGAATGGTTGAAGTTCAGGCACTAGTCTCTAGAAAAGATATTACAGACGATGACGTTGTAAACTCTGACTCTATCATTGAATCAAACGTTTCTGTTGTGAGGTAATTAATGAAAGTATGTGCACTGGCCCTTACTCTACTTTTAACGACTCCAGTTTTTGCTGCTCCTTCAAGACTTAAGGACATCACTACTGTTAAAGGAGTTCGTGAAAACCCAGTCATCGGATACGGTCTGGTTATCGGTCTTAATGGCACAGGAGATGCTGGTGGAGAAATCACAAACTCTTCTCTTAAGAAGATGTTTGAGAAACTAGGTTTAAATCCTAAGTCTGAAATTACATCTAAAAACGTTGCCGCTGTTGTTGTTACTGGGAAGCTTCCTCCATTTGCCCGCGTAGGACAAAAAATTGATCTTGTCGTTTCAAGTATCGGAGACGCTTCTTCTCTTGCTGGTGGGACACTACTAGTGACTCCACTTAAAGCAGGTGATGGGAATATTTACGCTGTGGCCAGCGGTCCTCTTTCAATTGGTGGATTAAAAAAAGGAGCTAAGTTTGCAACGACTGCAACACTTCCAAGTGGTGCAACAGTTGAGCGCGAAGTGATCACTGAATTTGAAAAGAAAAATTCATTAAGACTAAGCCTGAATATTCCCGACTTCACAACTGCCGCTCGCGTGGAAAAAGTTATCAATGAAGAACTGGGTGGAAAATTTGCTTCGGCAAAAGATTCAACGACGATTGATCTAGTTGTTCCAAATCAGTACGAAAGAAACATCGTGCAGTTGATGGCCATTATCGAAAATTTTAAAGTAAACACTGACTCTGCTGCAAAGATCGTTATCAACGAAAGAACTGGAACGATTGTGGCCGGCGGAGATGTTATGGTAAAACCAGTGGCCATCAGCCACGGGGACCTGACCATCGAAGTTAAAGGCGAAGGCGACGCTAAGGCCGCTAAACCAGGCTCAGTCTATTACATGGAAAAAGGCACAACCTTGAGTGAATTAGTCAAAAGTTTAAATGCTTTTGGTGTAGCTCCTGAGGATTTGATCTCTATCTTTCAAACACTTAAACGAGACGGAGCTCTCGTGGGTGAAATTGAACTGATCTAAGGTCAGACTTTGTAAATTTTATATCTAGCTATAGATCACTCATTGATGCTAAAATTTTTAAGACTTCGTACTCATAAGCTTAGGAAGAGTAAAAATGAGTGATACTAAAATCAATCCCCAAATTAACCGCGGTATTTCCGTCAATGATCAGGTAAAGCCTAAAGAGCTTAACCAAGGTAAAACTATTGATGACCGCCAGTATATCCCAAAACAATTCAAAGACGTCGCTGCAAGCATGGAACAACAGTTTGCGGAAATGATGATTGAACAAATGAACCGCACAGTTGATGAGGCCGGCGGTGAAGATGGTGGCGGCGGAATGGCCATGGACTATTATAAGTCTCTACAGAAGGGCGAACGTGCCAAAGCTCTGACAGATCAAAATAGTCTGGGACTTCAGGACATGATTTTGAACCAAATTTATCCCAAAAGGATGCGAAATGAGGTAGCTTTGAGGCAATATGAGGCCCAGGCAAACCGCATACACCAGAATTTGCCTAGCTATAAAATTGACAGGAAAACAGATACAATTGAAATGGGGAAGAATGATTCTACCCCAATGTCTGATGAAAAAGCTCTTTCAGACAAGAATGAAAGCGGAGGCTTACAATGAGCAAAGTTGACAGTACATCATCTCGCTCGATCTTCCTTCCAAACAAACGCGAAAGCGGAAAAGTTGGATCTACAGGTCTTACAAGAAATTCAGATATCAGAAGAGAAGAGCTAGAAACATTCTCGAAAAATGATTCAAAAGTAGATATCCC
>CAXHHE010000446.1:0-2681 GCA_964016365.1 uncultured Bacteriovorax sp.
TACGAGATAACTGAGCGTCTCGTGGGATCGGAGATGTGTATAAGAGACAGATTTAAAAAACCTGGACCTTCTGAAAAAACAAAGTCAGGAGCGTGCGGATGAAATTAAAAAACGTGTGCAGATCGGAAGATCAAGAAGAGGAGAGCTTCTTCAGGCCGAAGCTCAACTGGCCTCAGTTGATGCTCAGACGTCTGATGGACAAGGGCTTTTACAGCAGAACGAAGCGAAGTTTTACATTCTTACGGGTATGGCAAAAAATGAAAAAGTCGACCTGGCATTTGATGAAGTCAAAGAAGAAAAAACGCTGGATGAATACATGAGTCTTGCTCTTAAGCGTGAAGACGTAAAGAACAGACAACTGGAAATTGACCGCTTAAACGGACAACTTAATATTTCAAAAGCTCACTATATGCCAAAGCTTGATTTATTATCGAACTACTACGCCATTAAAGAAGGTGGCTCGAGCGCTTCAAGAAATTCTGACTGGGATGTCGGTTTAAATCTTTCTATTCCTCTTTATGAAGGGGGAGTGTCTCAGGCACTTGTCAGAGAAGATTTAGAAAGGAAAAAGACAGCTGAATACCAGTTAACTGATTACCAAAAAAGTATCAAAATCGCTGTGACAACAAGATATGAAATGTTCCGCCGCTACCACGATCAGATCAAAAAATTTGAAGTGGCCTTGGATAAAGCAAAGAGAAGTTATGAAGAAACGGTAAGAGATTATCGTCTGGGACTGGTGACAAACCTTGACGTGCTGTCATCACTTAACTTATACCTGAGCAGCAAAAGAGATGCTGAAAAAACAAAAATCCAGTCTGTCATGAATCAAAAACTACTGGAAGCAACTGCAGGGATTATTCCAGAAGCATGAGTTCAAACCCGGTCATCACATTACAGGAAAATGCCTCAGGATTTTTTGATAAAATCCACGCCAAACACTCTACTCAAATGGAGTGCAAGAAGGGCTGCTCTAAATGTTGTCAGACCGACATAAGCGTTTTTGAAATTGAAGCTGACCGAATCAGCGATTGGTTTGCTTCTCAATCACCAGAGGAGCAGACGAGGCTTTTAGAGCTTTGGAAGACGCCTCATCAGGAGAGTTACTGTACATTTTTATACAACGACCAGTGCACAGTATATGAAGGGCGTCCGCTTATATGCCGCACGCAAGGGCTTCCTCTTTATGTGGCCACTGAAAATGTCCTCGATTACTGCCCACTTAATTTTAAAGATGGTGACCCGCCGAAAGAGGATTGGCTTAACTTAGAGCGCATGAACACACTCTTGTCATTTGCTGCAACGACAACGAAAAAAGACCAGCGTATCAGGCTCAAAAAGCTTAAGACTAAACTTTTAAGTGCTACAAAATGATTAGACCCCACAAATCTTAATCAATTCCTGAAAAATTCATTATTGTATAAGCAAAACATTTTTTACATAATCGTCCGATGCCTTTAGGAATACTAAAAAATATTTTTTACAGTTTGCTTATTCTCCTGTCGTTGAACGCACAGGCCAAAGCGACAGACAAAAGCATCGTAGTCCGCGTGGGAGGTTATGACTTTGCTCCTTTTGTAGAAAAAGAAGGGAGTGAAGGAGTGGTGCGCGAATTGATTGCCAAGCTCAACAACAGTCAGAAAAAATACCATTTTGAATTTGTCTACACGAGCCCCAATAGAAGATACAAAGATTTTAAACTTAGAAAATTCGATATGATTTTCTTTGAAGACGAAGCATGGGGATGGAAAGAAAGAGGAATCAATTACGCCCGCACAGGTATCCTCGCCGAAGGTGAAGAAATGGCGATTGCTCTTAAGTACGATCGCGATCAGTCTTACTTTGAGAGCCTCGATAAAAAGAAAATCAAAATTATCTTGGGCTTTCATTATCAGATCACAGACATGAATACCGATCAGGAGCGCATCCTTAAAAAAGGTATTGAGCAGGGGAGAAACTATCACGAAAATGTGATGGATCTTCTGGATAAAAAAATCGATGTCACCTACGTGAATTCACTTTATTTAAAACGTATGTTTGAGCTTGATAAGGAATTAAAGGAAAAGATTTTGGTGGCACAAAAACCGGATCATTCTTTTGTTCTAAGAGGGCTTATTCATCCCAGCTCTCCAATTACGGTTAGTGAATTGGAAAAACTGGGATTAAATAAGATGGTAGATTAAGGAATAGCTCTTTCGATAAATCTTAAAAGAGCAGCTTTGTTTTGTTGATAGTAGTAATCAACTCGAGAGTATTCCGGCCATTTATTGTTGGAAACTTCAATCGTGATTTGCATATCTTTTCTATAGTAAATACTCCAGTCCTGCATTCCACCATTCACTTCATACCAAGCATAGCCGTTAGTGATACCGTTTTGGAAAGCCGTTGATGTACTGATATATGGAGTAAGACCTGCGTACTCAAGGCATAGCTCTTTAATGAAAGCTTCTTGCGGGAATTTATCCGCTTTTGTATCCCAAGGGTAGTTTACGACTTCAGCTCCACCGTGGAAGTTAGCAGAAAGAACAAAGTTTCTTGTCTTTTGCCAATCCATCACAGCTTTTGTTTCCGGTTGTCTCCCTTCTGTTGTGTCTTTGTTATCTGAGGTTGAGAAATCCGGGAAGTCGCGGTTAAGATCGACATATTTTGCATTACCACGAGTGCTGGCGGCAGCTCCATCC
>CAXHHE010000447.1:0-2670 GCA_964016365.1 uncultured Bacteriovorax sp.
ATAACTGAGCGTCTCGTGGGCTCGGAGATGTGTATAAGAGACAGGATATAACTCTCTGGCCCTTTCAAGGGCGAATTGCTTGAAAGAATGATTAGTGAGAGTGACAAAAGTATAGCCTTTGAAAGCTGGCTTTTCTCTGATTTCATCACCAAAAAGAGATTTCAAATCCACTTGATCATAAAGAGATCGCTTCTGATCATCAAACCATTCCACCAGTTCAAAACCATGACTCATTGAAAGTTCTTCACGGTGAATCACCTGGCGAGACGTTTTTTTGCTTTCTAAAAGAGAAGCTCCTCTTTGCAGAAGATCATGAGTTAAAAACGAATCAGTAAAATAAAAAGAAAGCGGATTAAAATGAGTAAAGCAGACTTTTGCCAGGTTTTTCTTTTGAAGTTTTCCCCAATCCAGGATTTCTACATTTCTTCCTTCAAAAGCTTTATGAATTGAATTAAGTGCTGTGTATCCCCAAGTCGAAGCAGCTTCAGCATACTCTTCACCTTTTTTTATACAGCTTGAAAAATAAAATGAAATCTTAGGATATTGCTTGGTTTTCTCTGCAAGCTTAGCAAGCTCCATTTCCATAATATCGACAGGAAGAGAATCTTTATCCGGAGAAATTAAGATTAAGCACTCTTCAATCTTTTTGGGAAAAATTTTATCATTTGTATAAAGACTTCTTAAAAGCGTCTTTTCTCTCCAGGCCTTAGGCACCAAAGAAGATAACTTTTCATCAATGACGATTTTAGGATCGGCGACATGAGGAGTTGGATTGATAAAGAAAAATCGCAATAACGGATAAACACCATCACGAAGAGATAGAATGTTAAAATATCTTAAAGCATTATCCTCTACTTCAAAACTAAAGATAGGATTCAAACGCGAACAATAAGGGTTAGAATCTGGCGAAAGATAAAGCGCAGTCTTTTGCGAAACAGCTGTGCGCTGATCCCAGATCTTTTCTAGGGAGAAAATGGAATTCCCAAAATCAAAGTGTTCCATAATCACCATACACGTCTTTATAAAGACCTAAATTGTTTTTAAAAGGAGCATCTGAACTCATATGGAAAGTTGTACTGAGCTTATAAAAGACCTGTGAAAATTCGATGCGAGCATTAAAATCCACAGCAAACAGCAATTCTTCCAGTTTTTTCCCAACGGCTTCAATAGATAATTGAGAGGCCGAATAACTGGCCATTTCTTCTCTCGAAACCTTGCTATTCTTAAGTTCCAGGATTTTTGCCATCATTTTTTTCTGAGCAATAATGGATTGAGGGTGCATACGCACATCCTGAAATTCTACTGGAACAAGATCAACATGCTCAGAGTATTTTTTAAACGTTGGAAGCCCACCCCATTGTGTAAGAAGCGCAGGTAAACCGCACATCAAAGCCTCGGCAATCGACATCCCGTAATCATCGTCATTAAAAGTGCTAAAACTTACAAAAAGATCGCTTGCATGATAAACACCAAGCAGTTCTGCTTCATCTAAATCGCCCAAAAAGCGGACATTATTTAAACCTTTATCAATCAGCGCACTTTTAAATTGAGAAAAATAAGACCCAGGAAGGCCTCTCGTTCCATGATAAGGAAGAAGAATATTATCCCATGGTCCGGCCAACCATAACTCTACATTGCCTCCAACGAGGCTTTTCACTTTGGTAAAAGTATTAATGAGTGAATCAATATTTTTTTGCAACGACATTCGTCCGGTATAAAGCAGGACGACTTCATCTTTTAGTTTAAACTTTTCACGCATCAAGTTTCTCTCTTGAGAATAAGTGCTTGTGTTAAACACACTCTTTTCAACAGGGAATGGAATGACAGTCGTGATATTTTTTGTGGAAATAAACATTTTATCCACAAGTAATTTTTGAGCATCAGAAGCAACTAAAAAATGAACAGGGAATTCATTTAAACTCTTAAGAGTTGTTTCCCATTGGCGGCATTGAAGAACAAAGTCACCAAAAAGATGGATAAAAAACTTAGGTTTGTCGTTATAGGGTCTATCACTCAGAATATTGTTAAGAGCATTAAGAAGCAAAGCACAGCATGGTTCATGATCAACCCAAATCAAACCTTGCGGGTTAATCTCTTTAATTTTCAATGCATGTTTATAAGCACTGGATGGCGTAAGGTCTTCTTCAACTTTTAAGAACTGGATATTATGTCCTTTCAGGGCCAGTTGATAGCTTTGAATCAGATTTTTAGTAATGAGCTGACAGCTTTTCCAGAAGGAAATTTCCTCTTTGGTGATAATTAAAAAAGTCTGCTCTTTCATGGGGAAATTATTCCATTTTAGCGATGACTTTCGCAAGCCCCATGTCGCAAAGCAAATCGCAAAGATGGTCGTCATCTCGATAGAAAACAGTTACTCTAGAAGCTAAATGAAGACCCTGATCATCAAAACCGGACATACGGAAACTTTTGACGCTCATCCAGAGCACACGCATATCGTGAGTCTGGGCGATGTCCTAAGAACAACAGTTCTTTTGGAAGTCTTTAAAAATGAACATGTCACATGGTTTACATCCAAAGAAGCGGCCCTTCTTTTAAGTAAAAATCAAAAAATTAAAAAAATCACGACTGATTTTTCTGAGATTGAAAACGAACATTTTGACCTCGTTTTAAACCTAGAGAGAACGGATGAGATTTTGGAAAAAATTCCTC
>CAXHHE010000448.1:0-2669 GCA_964016365.1 uncultured Bacteriovorax sp.
GCCCTCTTTTTAGCGCTAGAATTCAATTGGAAAAGAGAATCCAGCTTTACGAAGAATTGGGAATGAAAAAACAATTAGATTTAAAAAGCCAGACGAGTGAGATGACTCTCCTACTTTTTTAAGAAATAAAAAAGCTCATCCAGTTTTGCCCTATCCATTTCATGTAGCTTGCGATCATTGTTAAATGAAATGATCTCTCCATCTTTAGGATTTTTAAGCGCACGGGCGATGTCTTCACTTCTTAAAATATGCAGGACAGGAACAGGCGCGCGATTGACGTAATTTCCTACATGATCAAAGTCCGTTTCTTCAAAAACAAACTCGGGATGAAAAGCGACTAATTGAAACACATCAGAGAGTTCTACTTCTTCCAGCATGTATTCCAAGTCGCCAACAAAATCATTAAAGGCTCTGAAGTCGCTTGAAGCATTTGGGTAAGCAATTAATGTCGTAGAAACCTCTGAGCTTTCAGTCTGGTTTAAATACTCCAGCTCTTCCAGGAAAAACCCGACCTGATCCTCCTCCGTTGAGTCCTGGCATTCGACCACTCTGATTTGTCCACGTTCATAGGGAATGCGGGCAAAAGGGCATAAATCAAGGCCAATGACGATGGTGCGAAGCCAATAGTTTGTAAGGGTTAGGGTGTTTTCCATGGAAATAATACTATCATAGTCCTCGGGGGTCGACAAAGCGCATACTCTTATGGCAAAGTGCTCCAAAATCAGAAGGAAAAGACTATGACAGAAGCAATCGTACCTCCACAACCAGCAAAATCTCACCGTGTAACTCTAAGTTTAGCGTACCGTGAATCGCGTATGGATAACGTTCTTCTTCAAGCTCTTCGCGACCAAGATGAGAACATGTCTTTAAAAAACATTTCTCGTGGAGCTCTTAAAGAACTTTTCAACAATGGAAAGATTCAAATCAAAGGTCAACGTGCAAGAACATCTTCAGCATTAGCAAAAGGTGTAACTTACGTTGATATTTTAGGCTTCTAAAATACTCACCTAAAACAGGCAAAATTCCCTAACTCCATTATTCATGTGCATGTCTTTGAACGTGATTTCTACACGTTAATTCTGGCATTTCACTTGCTTTCATATCCATAGTTATTCCAATTTTTGAATCTTCGAAAATGTTGGAACACTAACAATGGAGTCTCTTATGAAAAAGGCATTCACGATGTTTGCCCTTTTATTATTTTCCATCACTGCGTTCGCAATCACGGGTAAAGACGACTGGAAAACAATTCGAAAAAGCCGTGCCGTTCTCATCGTGCAGCCAGCATTTGCTGAGCGTTTTGGAAAAAACGGGCTTTTTAATGCCTGCGTTTCGGGCCATGAAATCAGAAGCATCACACCAGTTAAAAACTGTGTCGCTTACACTCAAGTCGACAATGAAAATCAGAATCAAAACCTAAGCGGATACAAAAATTACAACTGTACACAATATAAAGAAGAGCATGTGAGCATGAGTAGGCAGCACACAGAAGATAGATGTGTTCGATTTGCGCCGATTAACGAATACACCTCTGGTGAATGCGTGGCCTATGAACCATCAAGTGCAGTCTACCCGACCAACTATAGTCTTCCGGTCATTGAGGCCGAAGGTGACGAGTACGGGACTCACCTCTTTTCTAAAACCTATGCTTTGCCTGAATGTGATTAATATTTAACTTTAAAATTTAGGAGTTTTCATGGAAAAGAAAACAAAGAAGATCCGCTACGGAGTTGTAGGTCTCGGGAATATTGCCCAGTCGGCCGTGCTTCCCGCCTTTAAAAATGCCGCCAACAACTCTGTGCTCACCGCTCTTATCTCTGAGGACAAACAAAAATTAAAAGTCCTCGCTAAAAAGTACAAAGTCAAAAACACTTATCTTTTCGAAGACCTTGAAGAGTGTTTTATGAAAAAAGAGATTGATGCTATTTACATCGCCACTCCCAACGATCATCACCGCCAGATCGTCGAACTGGCCGCTCAGTACAAGATCAACGTCCTTTGTGAGAAGCCCATGGCCGTCACACTCAATGACTGTCTTTACATGGATCAAGTGGCCAAAAAGCACAACATCAAAATGATGGTTGCTTACCGCTTGCACTTCGAAGCGGCCAATCTTGAAGCGGTCAAGATGTGTCGTCAAGGTGCGCTTGGCGACCTGAAGTTTTTTAATTCATCTTTTAGTTATCAGGTAAAAGATAAAAAAAATATTCGTCTTAACCCAACATCTGTTGGTGGCGGTGCTCTCTATGATATCGGGATTTATTGTATCAATGCTTCCCGCTACCTGTTTCAAGCAGAGCCTATTGAAGTCGTCGGCTTCTCCGTGACAAGCGATGACCCCCGATTTATTAACACCGAAGAAACCACTTCGGCCATCCTTCGCTTTCCCAATGATAAGCTGGCCGCTTTTACTGTGAGTTTTGGTGCCTACGATTCATCTGATTATGAAATCATCGGTGAAAAAGGACGCATCCGTTTGGAAAATGCTTACGACTACGCCATGCCAATGGAGCTTAGGACTTTTTTGCAAACTCGCGGCGGTGAAATGAAAAAGCAGACAAAAAAATATAAAAAGCGCGACCAGTTTTCGGCCGAACTTCTTTATTTTTCTGATTGTATTATCAAAAACAAAACACCAGAACCAGGCCCGGTGGAAGGAACGGCCGATG
>CAXHHE010000449.1:0-2664 GCA_964016365.1 uncultured Bacteriovorax sp.
GAAAAAAGACTATTGTGCATTTCTTCTAAAAAATTCCCCAGGACAATGTCATCCATCTCCAGGTCGGCCTGAGCATCGATAAAAAAAGTCGCGGCAGAAATCTCAGCGCTTCCCGTTTTTTTAATCGACTGAGCATCAACCCTCAAGTGATCCCAAATCCCCATCCAGGCACAAAAAGTGTACTCAGCTCCGCTTTGCAGGCGGACGCGGTACTTTCCTTTTTCCATTTCTTCAGCTTTTAGGATCTGCTCATAAGAGAGTTCTCCCAAGGTTTTTGCTAGAAGGTTTAGGTTGACTTGCAGCCAATCGTTCACAGGTAATCTCCCATGAAAAAGACTTCTCTTTTACATTCAAGAAGGGCCGCACGCTTATGTGGGAAATCAAACTCGTAGAGTTTTCTCCACGCTGTAAAAGTATCTACATACTTTAAAACTTTGGCGTTATCAGATCTTGGCTCGGCCATAATTTTTCTTGTTCTCACTTCATCTAAAAATAAGAAATGGCATAAGCTCTTTAAAATGCTATCGGTATTTTGGAATCCTAAAAATTCAGGGTTTCCAATCAGGAAGTGAAAACCACGATCGTAAGCTTCACTTTCATAATAAGGGGCCAGGCGGTCTTCGCGTGTCCAGTACATTTCAAAGTACCCGACAGGAACACCATCGCACTCAGCGATCATCGGTAGCGTATGAGGGTCTTTTAAACCTTTTTGGATGTATTGAAGAAGCTCTTCTTTTGGTTGAGCTAATTCCCAAAAGTTCGCCACTCTTGGTTGATTGTGCCAGTCATGAAATGTATCTAAGTCTTTAACCTGATCGATCATTCTAAAGCTTAATGTTTTTCCGATTGCCGGAACGTAACGGCTATAAAGTGTACCCGACTGAATGCCTGGTCTGACCGGGTGAGCGTAGTTTCCTGTTTGCGTCCACGTCTCCAGTGCTGGAGCGTAGTCATGTTCTGCATGCCAAAGAGTTCTGATTTGAAAGAACTGATGGCGCTCTACAACGATGTCTCCATCTTTTAGAAAGTATTTTAAAACGATGTCACATGAAACATAGTTTTCAACTTTAAGAGTTTTAAGTTCCGGGTTATGCCCAAAGATATACTCTAGAGCAACTAAAAGAAGATCATCGTTATCTCTGCGGCTTCCCTGTTCTACTTTTAAAAGTCCTGGAGAAAGCATTAGTACCAGTTCATCTTCCCCCGCACTAATCGTGCAAAGACCGTCAACTAAAGAAGCTGTAAATGATTCTTTTAGCGCCAGTGGTTTATATGTGACATTTTTTAATGTGCTTAACATAGGTTTTTCTCACAAAGAGGATTTTTAATTTGGTTATAGATTCCCAGAGGGTTTTCTGTTGTGTTCTCATTCATATTCACGAATGAGCACAGAAAGTTTCCTTTCTGCAACAGGAACTCTCCATCGAGCAGATAGTTGAAACAAGAAGTGTCGCGCACTCCTTCTGCTTTCCAATCAATGAGGGACTGGCGAAGAATTTTCAGTAAATCCTTTTCAGTAACTTTTCCATCGCGGGCAAGAGTGCTGATGACGTTAAATGTTGAATTGATCATCAGGTAATATGAAAAAAGAGTGTTCCCCATTTTATCATCGAGGATGTTTCCATTTTCAACAGTCATCAGGTCCACGTCTTTAGCAAAAAGCTCAAAGCCCACTTTGCTATAACCTGTTCCCTGACAATCTCTAAAATAAGCTTTTACTGGCAGATGATTCTCAATATCCAGGATCATGTTTTGTTGGTGAGCTCCCAAAAGCACACCGTAGTTTGCCTGGGCCATCATTAACGGCTTCACGGCCACGTCTAAGTATTTTTTTAGCCATGCAACAGCAAGCTCTGAACTCTCTTTTCCTGAAGCCTCTGCTAATTGATCTAAGTGTACGCCAATTAAACTTTTGCCTTCCGTCGGGTGATCTTGAGTCAGAGTCGCCAGAACACACTTCTGATCAGAGCGTCCTTCAGTGAATGGATTTAATCTTAAAGCGACAATGGTTTCACTTAGAATCTTTTGGTCTTTATCAACCAGGGCCATAAAAGCTGGTTCAAAAAGAATGGTGAAATTTGGATACTTGTTTGAGAACTCTCTTCCTTTTTCTGTTCTAAAAACATCCATCACCTGAAGACCTCTCACTACTTCCAATGGAAGCAGGTGGCGAACAGAGTTCGTCAGTCTCACACTTAGAGAGAACTTAAGCATATAGGGCGAGCGCTCGTTGTACACAGAGCGAAGAGAAGATGTTGGAGACCATTTCTCCATCGGGTTTTCGCTGGCCCCAAGATCAATCAATAAATTATCTTCCGCGTATTCACGGATAAGAGGATTTTTCAGGATGATCTTTTTTTGCCAAGGGTGAACCGGGTAAGGAATATAGCCTTCGGCCAGTTTTTTTTCTAAAAAAGCGTTTTCACTAAAAGCGGCAAGGATCATTTCCTTTGACCAGTTTTTAGTTTCGAAGTTTTTTGAAACGTGATGGTGAAGGATTTCTGGTTTCACTAAAAACCAATGAAGCAGAAACTCTCCTGCGCTCTCCGGAGAGAAGTCGCGGAAGTCTTCACGGCTAAAGCCATCGCGGTTTTTTGGGTGTGGGTGAAAAGTGTGCCCGATAAAAAGACCTTGCTCGGCCTCTTTAAAGTTCATCTCTGCCTT
>CAXHHE010000450.1:0-2633 GCA_964016365.1 uncultured Bacteriovorax sp.
ATAACTGAGCGTCTCGTGGGCTCGGAGATGTGTATAAGAGACAGTCCTCAGACAGTGATCATGGATGTAAAACAAGGAACAAAAGGTATTGGACTTGAGCTGGCGCTGGCCGCTGATATCCGCCTTGCCGCTGAAAACGCTCAATTTACTTTTGATCACCTTTCGCAAGGATTGACTCCGGTTTGCGGTGTCTTCTCTTACCTTGCTCCATATTTAAACCAGAACGTAGTGCGCTCGCTGATTTTAAGCGGAAGAACTTTTGATGTGAATGTTATGAATACACTGGGAGGCTGGTGTGACGTGGGACTTCACCCGAAAGAAATCCTGGCCACTATCTTTGCTCAGGCCCCAGTTGCCCGTATGCAGGCCAAGCGCGGTCTTCTAGGAAGCAACTTCACTAATGATGTTAACGCTAAGATTGAAGTTGAAAGACAAATCTTCAACGCGTCAGTGAGAACTGGTGACTACACATTAGAGCAGCCATTTATGAGCCACTCTGAGTTTAAAGAAAAATTACAACAAGAAGTTTAAAAACTTAAAAGCAATCTAATTTCATGCGCCGAGAGGACTTGTTTTGCCTTCTGGAAATCACGAGTGATTCCCATAAGAAACCCTCCACCTCCGGCGCCACATAATTTAAGCGCAAAATCCCCGCCTTTAATCCCTTCCACCCAGACGTCGCGGTAGAGCTTTGGAATCATCGGAGAAAGATGCTCAAACTGGAACTCAGAAAGTTTTTTGAAGTTCTCGGTAAGTGTTTCCATGTCAGCAGCGAGAAAATTCTCGATGCAATTGTTGGTGATCGGCTTTAACTGAGTCTCACAGATATCGTTAAAGCGTGCATTGGTCGTTTTTTCAAGGAAGAGGTTCACCAGGGGCTCAGTTTTTCTTGAACGTTTTGTATTAAGCAGGAAAAGTCCCCCTTTTCCTTTTGGGAATTTAGGAAGAGTGACCGGGCCTAGTTCATTTTTATTTTTAATCAGGATAGGTGAATTTAAATAACTTATCAGCGGATCCATTCCAGAGCTCGCGCCGTGAAAATGTGACTCCATCTGAGCAAAAATTCTCTTTAACTTGCTGATATCCAGGTTCGAGTGACTCTCCTGCTCATAACGGTCAAAAACCGCTGCAACCAGCGCCCCTGAGCTTCCAACTCCATATCCTTGCGGGATCGTAGAATCAAAATACAGCCCTTGAGAAATATCAAATTCAAAAGACGTCACATCAAACTGAATATTCAGCTGATTGCTTTCGATTAATTGTTTTAAGTATAGAGAGAAGGCCTTAAGTTCAGGATCGACAATGGCAGAGTTGTCTCTTCTAAAAGTCAGCTTGCCGTCAAATAATGTATAAGGAATCACCAGTCCCATCGAGTGCTGGATCATGCTGTATTCGCCGAAGAGAATAACCTTCGAGTAAAATTTCTTTTCTGTATGAGTTCTGCTCATTCTTAAGTCTAATCCTTGATCTTCACAGGTCCTGGCCCTGTTTCATCGTGAATGATTCGTAAATCCTTAAACTCCATCGCCAACCATTCCTTCACGGCCGTTTCGTAGGCCTTCGGATATAACAAGTGGATGTTTGGCCCGGCATCAATCGTAAAACACAACGGGATATTTGTATTTTTTCTGTATTCCCTGATTTTCTCAATCAACAGAAGCGACATTGGTTTCAATAAAATAAAACTAGGTGTCGACGTCATCATCAATGCGTGCAGCATGAGTGCATCTTCTTCAACGATGGAAATGAATTCTTCCATCTTCCCTTCTTTCATTGCCGAAAGAAGTTTTTCTAAATTTTCGTGCGCGCGCTTATAACGAAGTTCTCTGAAAGGATGAGTGTCCATTAAAGAGTGGCCCGCGCGGCTTGAAACCGATTTTTCAGCGGCATCAACAATTATGATAGAGTCACAGTAGTCATGAAACATCGGATGAATATCGGCCTTATTGACTGGAGCTGCAAAGAGATTACTCGATCCCACAACAGAATCGATTTCTCCCCAACTTACCAGGTAAGGATAAACTGATCTTCCGGCCGAGCCCGAAGCTCTGCGGGAAAGATCTGAGGCTTCTTGATAGAAGTCTTCTATCTTCGCCTTAACGCCAGTGATTTTTTCATCCAGAGAAAGAAGCGATAAACAAAGTGCTGACATCGAAGAGGCCGATGAGGCAATTCCTGATGAATGCGGAAATGTATTTTCTGATTTAATAGTCAGTTTATAGTTTGTGATCCAGCCAAAGCGCTCGCGCTCAGACTCCAGAAACTTTACGATTTTTGATTTAAATTTTTCGTTGATCTTCCCTTCAAAAAAGAAATCTACTTGAATCTCTCCAGCATTCGTCTTTTCTGCTTCCACATCCATTCTGGTCAGAGAGTTCTTGAGAGTGAAACTCACCGATGGATTGCAGGGAATCTGGTGTGAGATCTTTCCCCAGTATTTTACCAGGGCAATATTTGAAGGAGACGACCAGCTGACACTTAATTTTTCCAAAAGAAGTCCTTAGTGAAGCAGATGGTTTGAAAAGCCCATCTTCACTGCATCTTTAGACTCAGCTTCAATTGGATCAGAAATCAAGTCACTGTATCTATCTGTCTCTTATACACATCTGACGCTGCCGACGAAGGCTTCTGTG
>CAXHHE010000451.1:0-2633 GCA_964016365.1 uncultured Bacteriovorax sp.
TTTAAATTCAGCTAAAGGTGAGCTTCCAGAAAATAAAAGCATTGAAAGAAAAAAAATGAAGGCCATCCATGTGGTCATGGCCGCTCACGGCTATCCCGGAACAGAAGGTGTCGACGTTAGAAGCGGAGACGAAATTCGCTTTTCTAAAACATTTAACCTGTCTCCTTATGATTTTTTGTTTTTTGCCGGTGTCTCTAAAGAAAAGGGAGAGCTTAAAACAAAAGGTGGGCGAGTCTTGGGAGTGACAAGCTTAGCTGAAACTTACACTTATGCCCGCGCGAAGGCCTACGATTATGTTGAGCAAATCCACTTTGATGGGGCCCAATACCGCAGTGACATTGGGAAATCATTAGTATGAAAAAAATTGCTATCCTTGCTTCAGGTTCGGGATCAAATGCAGAGGCCATTATGAAATGGGCCAAAGCTTCCTCGCTGGGCGAAGTGGTGTGCGTTTTAAGTGACAGAAGAGAGGCACGCGTTTTAGAGCGCGCAGAACGTTTTAATGTTCCTGCTCTTTATGTCAGAAAGAAAAAACTTGAATCAAAAGAAGATTATGACCAAAAGTTGATTGTCCGTCTGGCCGATTTCAATCCAGACTGGATTGTGCTTGCTGGTTATATGAAGCTTTTAACTCCTAAGTTTCTCCACGTCTTTAGAGAGTCTGGAGTGAGGGTGATTAATATTCATCCCTCGCTTCTGCCTCTTTTTCCAGGGAAAGATGGTTATGGTGATGCTTACCGCGCAGGTGTGACAGAGAGTGGATGCACGATCCATTATGTTGATGAAGGAATGGATACTGGAGAGATTATTGCTCAAAAGAGATTCCCGCTTATTTCAGGCGAGACTTTGGAAGAGTTTAAGTCCCGCGGTCTTTTAATTGAAAACGCTTTTTACCCACAGATTTTAGAAAAACTTTTGACCAATTCATTATAGGGATTTTTTATGAGTCATGTTTACCGCTTTGAAATTTATCCTGATCTTTTTAATTTAAAAAAGGTTACAACGGGTGAGAGGGCACTTAAGAGCTGGCTTCAAACCTATATGCAGACTTCTTTTAAGCATATTTGGGAAGTCCGTTACTTTTTAGTGGAAACCAAAGAAAAAGTCGACAACATGGAAGCGCTGGCCGCAGAGGTTTTCTGTGACAGTGTGACTGAAGTCCTTTTTTCTTCAGAATCAAAAAACCAGGAGCTTTATCATTCATGGCTTAAAGAGCGCGGTTTTTCTAATCCGTGTTTAATTGATGTCGGCTTTCGTCCGGGAGTCACTGATAACTCGGCCCATGCAGCACTAGAGGCGTTAAAACTTCTACCTGAATTAAAAAAGACATCAATGAAAGTTTCAAGTGGAGTGATGTACTTTGTTGAAGGTGAGGGACTTGAAACTAAAAAACTTACTGAACTGACTTATGAAAAAATGGCCAACTTTCTTCTGCACAAAGTGACTGTCACTATGACGAGTGAGCTTGTCTATAATAAGAGATTAAAAAATATTGATTTCCCGAACGTGCAAATCACTGCTCAGGAATCAAAAGAGATTGATCTAAATGTGAGTGAGGCAGAACTTTTAAAATTAAATCAGGAAAATTGCTGGGCGCTTTCACTCTCAGAAATCAAACATATTAAAACGCATTTTCAATCGCAAAAAAGAAACCCAACTGATGTGGAAATGGAAATCATCGCTCAGAGTTGGAGCGAGCACTGTAAGCATAAGATTTTTTCTTCTGAGATTACTTACAGTGAAGCCAATCTTCCAAAAGGCGTGAAGCCATTAGGGGATTTGAACATTAAAGGGATTTTTAAATCTTATATCCGTGGAGCGACTGAAAAAATTAAGCAGGAAAGAAAACTTCCGTGGCTTGTTTCTATTTTCCACGACAATGCAGGTGTTGTTCGTTTCGACGATAAGATGGATGTGTGTATTAAGGTTGAAACTCATAACTCGCCAAGTGCGCTTGATCCATACGGAGGAGCGCTGACTGGGATTTTAGGTGTTAACCGCGATATCCTTGGTGTTGGTGTGGGAGCAAAACCGATTGCAAATACCAACGTCTTTTGTCTGGCAGAGAATAAATACTTTCGCGACAACGATATCAAACTTCCACTTCTTCTTAAAAATCCAGACCGCATTAAAGAAGGTGTGCATTTAGGAGTTCAAGACGGTGGAAATAAAAGCGGGATTCCAACAGTGAATGGAGCTTTTGTTTTTGACCGCGACTTCGTAGGAAAACCTTTGGTTTTCTGTGGAACGATCGGGGTTATGCCTCAAATGGAAAACAATAAATCAACTAGTCTTAAAGGCCAGCGTCCAGGTGACTTGATTGTGATGGCCGGCGGACGAATTGGAAAAGACGGGATTCACGGAGCGACTTTTAGTTCAATGGAGCTTGTTGATGGTGTGCCTGCTTCGGTTGTCCAAATCGGAGACCCGATCACTCAAAAAAGGCTTTCAGATTTTCTTATTGAAGCAAGAATGAAAGGGCTCTTTAACAGTGTGACTGATAATGGAGCCGGTGGACTTTCTTCGAGCGTCGGAGAGATGGCCCAAGCAACAAATGGGGCCATTGTCGATTTGGAAAAAGCACTGGTGAAATACCCGGGACTTTCTCCTTTTGAATTAATGGTTAGTGAATC
>CAXHHE010000452.1:0-2616 GCA_964016365.1 uncultured Bacteriovorax sp.
ATAACTGAGCGTCTCGTGGGCTCGGAGATGTGTATAAGAGACAGGGCCAATGGCGAGCTGGTGTTGAATAGTGAAACGACTTTTAACCCTTCTCACACTAACCGCTTCTCTTTCATGCTGGGGGTAAACCCAAGCCTGACAAAGGCCGCGGACATGAGCAGTTTTAACTTTTCGTACGGAAAAAAACTGGAAAATTTCTGGGCCGACGCCAATGTCATGATGACAAAAGGGCTTTTTAGTAAGTTCTCGGCCAACAATGCGACAGCAACCGGGGCAACAGATGATCAGCTCGCTGAACAAGAAAACACTCTGACGACAATTGGTTTAGGGATTGGCCGCGAAACCCGCTACGCACAAACACTGCTTCCTTTCGATGACATCTATGAACTTATGGCCGCCAACCTGACTTATAATATCTATAAAGAAGATTTCTCTGGGAAATCTTTTAGCGGTCCGGGGCTGATGGCAAAGTTTTCTGTTTATAAGCGCTTCAATGATTATTTTAGTGCCGGTGCTCATTTCAATTACAACCTTGCTGTGGTAAAAAGATCACAAGAAAATGATACGGAAACCAGCTCTCAGCGCTCACTAACTTTAGGGTTTTTGACAATGGGTGTGGATTTAAGTTTTTACCTCTAAAACCTAAGGTGGATTATGATTCCTCGTTATGAAGCAAAGGCCATCACCCCTATCTGGAGTGATGAAAACAAGTTTAAAACTTTCCTTCAAATCGAGCTGGAACTCTTAAGTGCGCTGGAAGAAAAAAAGATGATCCCCACTGGGATTTCAAAAACTATCCGCAACACCGCTAAAATCAATACGGCAAGAATCGATGAAATCGAGCTGACAACCAGACACGATGTTATCGCCTTCTGTACCTCAATTACCGAACAACTCCCTACTGAAATTGGGAAATACTTCCACTACGGTGTGACTTCATCAGACGTTATCGACTCTGCTTTAACTCTGCAAATTAAAGCTTCTCTTGAAGTGGTAATGAAATCTTACGACAGCTTCATGGAAGCGCTAAAACTGCGCGCCCTTGAAACAAAAATGCTTATGACCTTAGGTCGCTCACACGGAATGTATGCTGAGCCCATGAGCTTTGGTCAAAAACTTTTAGGTCACTATGCTGAATTTAAAAGAAGAAGAGAGGACTTAGAGCATTTCTATAAAAATGAACTAACCATTCAACTTTCAGGGGCCGTAGGAAACTACACGATCTTAACTCCTGATATTGAAGAGAGTGTCGCTAAAAAATTAGGGGTAAAAGTTGAAGACGTTTCAACTCAGATCATCCCGCGCGACCGCCTGGCAAAACTAATCTCTATTACTTCTTTGGTTGCTAATGCCATTGAAAGGCTTGCCGTTGAAATCCGTCACCTGCACCACTCTGATGTCAAAGAAGTGGCCGAAGGATTTAGACCAGGCCAAAAAGGCTCAAGCACAATGCCTCATAAGAAAAACCCGATTGCCAGCGAAAACCTGACAGGCCTTTCGCGTTTTCTTCGTTCACACTTAACTCTGGCCCTGGAAAACTCAATCCTGTGGCACGAAAGAGATATCTCTCACTCAAGTGCTGAAAGACTATATCTTCCAGATCACTTTGGGATTTTAACTTACGCTCTTGATCGTTTCACAACGACATTAAATCTTTTAGATATCGATGAAAAAGTGGTGGAAGGAAAAGTGTTAAACCACACTCACTACCTTTCAAGTTTCTACCTGCACTTTTTAATTAAAAACTGTGAATCACTAACGAGAGAAGATTTATACGCTGTTGTTCAGGCCGCTTCTTTTGATGCTGACGCTAAAACAAACCCTCAGCGCTTCCGCGACTTGATTCAGAATGAATTAAAAACAAGAAAAGAGACTGTGACACTTCCAGAAGTAAACGCTGACGGACTTCGCAATATCTATTTAAAGTCTGTCGATCAAATTTTTAACCGAGTGTTGTAATGGAAAAACTGGAATACAACAATTCGCTGTTTTCACCAAAGGGGAAACTGAATCGTTTATTCTATGCTCTTCATAATGCTTTTTGGTTTTTAATCGGTTTTCGCTACATCTATTATCCGGGAATCCTGGCAGCACTTCAAAGCAGCCCCCAGTTTCCACAACTGATTCATGTTCTTTCGTCGAGCCCTCAAACGAAAACGATAGTTCCTTTTCTTTCATCAACAGTTGGGCAATCGACTTTAGACATCGTTTTAAAGTTTGTTTTCATTCTGATTTTAAGATTAGTCGATATTAAAAGAATCAGAGACATTGTGAACCGCAATCTGACGAAAGTTGAAAGTGCTCTCGCAATTTTCATTCTTTCTTTGCCTTATATAGATTTCCTTTCAACAATTATTTTAGTGCTTCTGCCTCCTAATAAATATGCAAAAAATGCTATTCATGAAGAGATTAAGAAAAAAGATTTAGGTGAAGCTCGTCGAGAACACAACCTTCAAGACCTAAAGCGCCTTTTTGAATCAGGTAGAATTTCCAGAGCGGAGTATGAAGCCGCTCTGAAAAAATTTAAATCTTAAGAGTTGTGTCCTGTCGTTGAGCCTTTTGGATTGAAGTGATACGCCCCTGTCCCTTTAGTGATATGACCTAAGAAGAAAGCTC
>CAXHHE010000453.1:0-2612 GCA_964016365.1 uncultured Bacteriovorax sp.
ATTGGAAATATGAATTAATTTTGTCGTTCACAGAGTTTTTATCACTCTGGTTTGAAAGTGAGAATTCCTGTGCCAGTAACTCACGGCACTGATCTAACATTTTCTTTTCCCCAAAACTTAGGGCCTTTTTCTCTTTTAGAAGGAAAAGTTGGCGCAGAACTTCAGCGATTT
Organism: uncultured Bacteriovorax sp.; assembly: GCA_964016365.1. Taxonomy (GTDB): domain Bacteria; phylum Bdellovibrionota; class Bacteriovoracia; order Bacteriovoracales; family Bacteriovoracaceae; genus Bacteriovorax. Next base: position 172 of record CAXHHE010000453.1, read on the forward strand.
CGACTACTGAACCAGTCTTGATTTTAGCTGAGTACTCTCTGTATCTGCGATTCCAAGTTGAATTATCAACTTTAATGTCATGGTCTTTTAAAAGCTTGTAAACTTCTTCTACTTCAGAGTCCCCGACCAGCCCACGGATACCCGTTTCACTGTCAGTTGGAACCATAACCGTCATCCCATTAGCTAGGATTTTGATGATGTAGAAGGTCTTCTTTTGAGCGCCCATTTCTCTTTCTTCAATGTCGCAAATCTGGCCGACACCGTGTCCGGGGCAGACTGCATAATCTCCAATTGAAAACATTTAGACCTCCAAAATAATAATCCCTCCGATCATAACGCATCGAGGCTCGGGCTTCAATAAACCCTGTAATATCTACATATAAGGCTTATTTTTTAGAAAAATTGGATGTAAGGCGAAAAAACCGCCCTGTCAAAAAATCTGTCTAACCCTTAAACACCCATGAATTTATCACTCGCCCCCCTCCCATCCCACTCAATTTAGCCTCAAAATAGCTTCACATAACCACTATGAGGATATTCTTGTGAAACACGCTTTAATGATTGCTCTCGTTCTCCTTTTTTCTGCCTGTAAAATTGAAACCCAAAAATCGACTCAAACAGAGAGTGCCTCACAAGCATTAAGAGACAATCAAATTGCCCTGGAAGCCGACGTTAATAACTCAGAAGAAATCGCCCGCTTTAAAGAAGAGCTGGAAAGAAAACAGGCAGAAAACCCTGATCAAATTTTTGAAGTTGTCTCTAAAGAAGTCTCTTCAGGAAGTGTGATTCTTTCAGGTTTAAAAGACGATCACCTCTATAAGAATAAAAACTTTTATATCTTTATTGGTCTGGGAAGTACTGAGAAAGATCAAACCATCCAAAAAACTGATTGGGATGCTATCTACTACATCATGAACTACGTCTCGAAACTAAAGTTCCGTGTCATGATCAATGTTCAGGCCACATCAGAGCACTTAAGACTAGCAGCAAGCGATGAAGAAACATCAGTTATTCTTTGGAGCTCACACGGAAATAAAAAGGCCTTCTACGATTACAATGGAAAAGCTGTTCCTTTTGATGTTTTTAAAGGGAAAAGTAAAAACTTCTACCAACTTGTTCTTTCAAGCTGCGAAGGAAGAATCGCTCTGGACAACAACTATTTCAAAGACGGCCTTAAGACATGGGCGTGGAGTGGTTTAACAAACTCGACTGAATTAAAACAATTCTTAGTTTCAGATAAGTGGTCTGCTCAAGATGGAGCGATTCTTTCAACTCCTAAAAACAATGTAACTTGTACGGCTGCTGGGACAAAATACGCTTTAATGAAAGCTTCAACTCGCTCTGAATTCTACGGTTACACATTTGAATCTCTTAATGACTGTAATGCCAGAATCCAGACAATGAAAAACAATAAAATCTGCTCTAGAGGTGATGAAGGAATCAGAAGAGTTGATATCAACACTCTTAATCTTTCAAACGAAACATACGCTACTTTTGAAGAGTGTATGAACTAGAGAAGCTCCCCGAAATTCCCGGTCAAGACTCTTTTGGCTTCCTCTATAGGGAGCCAAAAGAAATCAAAAATCATCCCATTATCCTCACCATCACTCTTTACAATATTCGACCAGCGCTCAGGTAAAGCATCAGATACGAAAGAAAAATAATGGCGGAAATTGACTTCAGGTTTATCTTTGCGATGGTAGGTCGTTTCACCAATTTTAATAAATGAAGAAGGATCAATGGTCAGCCCCGACTCTTCCAAAACTTCGCGGGCAAGAGCGATTTTAAAATCCTCGCCTTCTTCCAAAGTCCCACCAACCACCTGAGTGCCGGCCTCTGGAAAATCCGCATGATTAAAGACCAGGACTTCACTTCTACCTTTTCTAAAAATGTATGCGATAACTTTGGTTTTTTCCTTCATATCTTTGAGCATGGGGGGAAATTAAACTAAAAACAAGCGAAAATTTACATGCATCCTATTTAGCATCCCAATTCATGATAAAAAGTCTTTAACTTTTTGGAGGACACATTATGAAAGCATTATCTTTAATGGCCCTGACAGTTTTAACTCTTTCAACGGCAGAAGCTAAACTTCCAGCTGAAATCGCAAAATTAAGCGGACGTTTAGGAACGTTCACATCTATTTACAATGGTAAATCAGTGGCCGCTGAAACTGGTACTGATTGTAAAATCGAAGAAAGCCAATATGGTGAAGGATCAGTTGTTATTGACTCTGTTTCTTATTTCACTCCGACAGCTCACCTGGATGGAGCTTCAAGATCAGAGAAAAATGGTGAAGTGACTTACATCACGACTGCGACAGGGAAAAGACCTGGTGGATCTGTTTGCGGAGATATGATTCCTCTGACTTCATATAAGCAAACAGTCATCGTGACAAAAAACTCTCTGACAATTAAGCAGAAATTTTCTTGTGCTCTAGT
>CAXHHE010000454.1:0-2596 GCA_964016365.1 uncultured Bacteriovorax sp.
AGAGACAGGTTGGAAGTTGAATTTTAGGATTCTTGATTTGTTTAAGATAAAGCATGGCCGCTTTTCTTCTCATCTCCAGGTCTTCTTTGAAATATTTCATTTTTACCTGAAGAATCGCCGCCTGGATCTCATCCAGTCTGCTATTTACTCCCTGGTAATCATGTTGATACTTTTCTCTGGAACCATAGTTCCTAAGGGATAAAAGAAGCTCATAAAGACTTTGATCGTTAGTTGTAATGGCCCCAGCGTCCCCTAAAGCTCCCAAATTTTTACTCGGATAAAAACTAAAAGCTGCCGCGTCTCCAAATCCTCCGGCCATTTTTCCTGCAGAGGCTGAACCATGTGACTGGGCTGCATCTTCAAGCACTAAGAGCTGATGCTCTTTGGCAAGAGCCATAATTTCCGTCATAGGCGCAAGTTGCCCGTAGAGATGCACTGGGATAATCGCTTTCGTTTTTTTAGTGATGGCCTTTTTTATTTCCAAGGGGGAAATATTAAAATCTTCTGGATTTGGTTCGACAATTTTAATAACGAGATTATTTTCAGTGATTGCCAACATCGATGCAATATAAGTATTGGCCGGAATAATAACCTCATCCCCAGACTGAAGTTTTCCCTGCTCCTTCCATGCCCGTAAGACCAAAGTCAATGCATCCAGACCATTGCCCACACCAACAGCGTACTTGGTCCCGCAAAATGCCGCAAAGGCCTCTTCAAAAGACTTCAGTTCACTCCCCGAGATAAATCTCCCTGAATCAATCACGCGTGTGCAGGCCTCGATTAGCTCTTCTCTTAAAGGTGATGTTGCATTTTTAAGATTTAAAAATTCGATCATAACGACATCGTCAAAGAGACAGGTGAAGCTTCATTTAAAAAACAATCGTAATCGCAGATATAGTCTTCTGAATCATACAACTCACTTGCAAGAACCATGAGAATGCAATCCTGGCTAAAGTCATGCATTTCTCTCCAAACCATGTTCTTAATCAGAAGTCCTTTAGAACTTGAAGAGAGGAGGACTTCTTTTTTAGTGAATCCATCGTCAGTTGCTATTCGACATGAACCTTGGATACAAATAAGCATTTGAGAAAGCTTACGGTGAGCGTGAAATCCTCTGGAAATACCTTTTTGCATGCCTTTGATGTAATAGACACGTTTGATATCAAAAGGAACACTTTTCATACTCTCAAAAACGGAAAGTTCTCCCCTCCCGTCTTCAATTGTAGTGACTGATAATTCCTTGACTCTATCCATGCATAAAGTCTAAACGAAAACGAAATGTAAGGCAATTTTCTAGAAGACACTCTTCATGTTGAGCGTCTGTTTATCAACAGCTTTTTCTTCGCTTAGACTTTTTCTAAAAAAGACTCTGGCAAGAACAGCGTAAGGACACAAAACAAGAAAATAAAGCACGGTGTAAAAGCCCCAGGACTTTAATTTTCCAATAACCTTAGCAATGACCATCCAAACGATATAAGGGTGCTTAAGCCACTCTGGTTTTAAAAGCCCCGAGATCATCAATAATGGACCTAAAACCATCGGCCAGTATGAATGAGATGTGTGTTTCAAATAAGGAATGACAAGGCCAAAAAGTCCAAGGATTAAAAGCCCCATGACTATTCCAAACTTTCTTAACTCCCCTCTCTCCAATTGATCTTGGTTTGGTAAAAAAGGATCGAGGCTTATTTTTTTTATTGGTTCAAAATGTTGATCTTCAAAATGCTCATAGGCCTGAAAATTATCAGCTGGAATAGCGTGCTTTAAATGCACCTCCCAAACAGCACAAGCAGCTCCAAAATCATAAGCATTTAAGTGTTTTGGCAAATGCCTATGCAAAAGCTCTTTAGTCACCGGCATTTCACTAAAAAGGATTTCTGGAACTTTTTCATCAGGGTAAAGCTTTATAAGCTCTTCGCTCATCTGATTTTTAAAGAGCATCTTCCCTTCTGAAATCCACTCTTTCGTCGTATTCATAAAACGCAGGAAGGAAAAAGGCACTTTGAAAATGACATCCTTCATGACTCGCTCAAACTTAAGAAGAGGTTTATCGTAAAAAGCAATATAACTTATATCTTTGAGTGTAATTCCTTCTTTCTTTAAACATGCCAGCACTGATTCTTTGGGAAAAGAGTAATCGTCTTTTAAATGGCTAAAGTGAGATTCGGAAAAATTAACGACGACTCTGCCATCTTTTAATAAAGCAGCTCCCGCTTTCTCCCAACCATAGGCCAGTCCTAAAATATAAACTGGAGTTTCCAACATTAATCCCACAAGTTCTTAAGCAAATAACTTCTCATGCGGTATAACCAACCTGAGTTAAAAATCAATTGCCATGAATTCATTTCTGGATAGAGAATTTTCATTTTTTTTGTAAAGGAAAGCTCTCTCGTATCGCTCTTAAAAGCAGGGACATTTTTCTTTAAGTTGCAACAGTCTTTTTTATCGGCCCAAAGATCCTGGTCTTTCCAGAAGTAACTTTCTCCCAAACCAAGATAACAAGTTGAAAAGTCCATTCCGACTTCCTTACATTTTTGAGAAATAGCTTCGTCTGTCTCTTATACACATCTCCGAGCCCACGAGACGCTCAGTTATCTCG
>CAXHHE010000455.1:0-2580 GCA_964016365.1 uncultured Bacteriovorax sp.
ATAACTGAGCGTCTCGTGGGCTCGGAGATGTGTATAAGAGACAGGTCTGGTACATTTCAAACCACAAGAGCATTTTAAAAAGCATGTTCCACGAATGGAAAGAGCTGGCAAAGAATCATCACGGAGTAAAACTTATCGCGAGTCTTTACGACGAAGTAATTACAAATCCATTTGAAGCAACTATTTTCACCTTAGATGGTGCTTTTAAATTTCCTGATTTTTGGAAATTATCCCCTGCTCACTCCTATGCTCATACTGTGAGCACCTCTTCTTGTTTATCTTCGATTCAAAATCAGAAGATAAACTCCATTAATTATTCAATTCCAATCCGCGAGAACGCCTTCTAAAAAGTCCTCGCTAATCCTGACTCCCTCTCTCTCACGAAGTTTTGAGAGCGGGAGTCAGGATTGGATTTTTGAAGGCTTTGGCGGATTGAATAATAAATAAGGGAAAGGGATAAATATGGATAAGAAAGGAAGCGGTGCTAATAGTATTAACAATGGAATGGGTGCAGGTTTTGGTGTAAATAAAGACAGTAATGAGTTCTTTAACAACTTACCAGAAATAATGAAAGCAGTTGCAGTAGCTGAACTTTTGGGATTGTCGATTAAGACGATCTACGATTGGAGATACAAGCAAAAGACGAGAAACATTCCGAACAATCTATTTTTGAAAATTAATAGATTGCTCTATATGAGAACAGCAGTTCTTCGAGAATGGATTACTTCACAAAATCAATATTTGGTTTAAGGAGGTAATTCATGTCTATAAAAAAAGTAAAAACCGCTAATGGTGATAAGTGGGAAGTTCTCATTCGCACCAACGGCAGAGAGTCGCAAAGAATTAGAAGACGCTTTGAAAGAAAAGTGGATGCACAACTTTTTCTTGATGATTTTAAGAAAAAGAAAAATCAACTTTTAGAAATTTCATCAGAATTTTCTAATCCTGAGAAAATTTTATTTAAACAAGAAGCTCAGTATTGGCTGACTCATTCAGAAAGTAAAATATCGGCCAGTCACTTTAAACGAGTGACTGGCATATTAAATGTGATACTTCCTGAATACGGTAATCTTCCTGTCTTTCGATTTAATCTGACGTTTTTAAGTGAGCTTCAGCAAAAACTTTTAAACAAGAATTTATCCAAAGGAAGTGTGAATAGATACACCGAAGTCATTGTGGCAATTTTAAATCACTCTGCAAGGCACAGAAGAATTGCTTACAGTCCGGCCAATGGTTTTCAAAAATTCAGGGCTGCGAATATTGAAATGAACTTTTGGGAGAAGGCCGAAGCCCAATCCTTTTTAGCTTTCGCCAATAGTCGCTATCCCAAAAATTCAGAGAAGCGTTGGGTTTACGTTGTTTATCTTTTAGCCCTCAATACTGGCCTTCGAGCTGGTGAAATATGGGGATTAAAAGTTTGCGATATGGTTGAAGATGGAAAAACTTTGTTCATAAGGCGCCAATATAACAACGTGACAAAAAGCTTCACACTCATCAAAGGAAAGAAAAATTCCAAAAATGGTAAGCTTCATCGTCATGTTCCTTGTAATTCAACTCTTCGTGAGGAACTTGGTGATGTCGTTAGTTTTAGAAATCTTTCTCAAGATGATTTGTTCTTTGTAACAGAACAGGGAAATCCTATCGGTCATGACAACTTCATGAGAAGGTTTCAAAAAGATCTAGAGCTGTGGGGAGGAAAGCTTATTCGCTTTCACGATCTCCGCCACACAGCCGCTACCCTACTTATTTCTTCGGGAATTGATCTCAAAACCGTACAAGAAATTTGTGGCCATGAGGATATTACAACGACGATGAGATATACTCACCTCATCGCTGATAATATTAAAAGAGTAGCTGATTTATTTTCGATTACAGGCTAACTAGACTTATAAGCAGTGGATTTTATGTCCACTGCTTATAAGTCTCTTGTAATTTTTACAGTAAACAAATTGCTTATAAAAAATCTTGTATAATTCCTTCTGACATAATGAATTTATCTAAAATTGAGGGGCTAAAAATATGAGTCTATTTAACAATTTTTTTCAAAGAAATAATGAAAGACAAATGCTATTAGAATCGATCAATTACAATATTGAAAGTATCTCTAAATCAGAAGGCAGAAGTAGAAAAGACTCAGAATATTTAGCAATTTGCACGCTACTGACTGATTTATCATCAAGAACGAACGGCCAATCTGGCTGGAAATTGACAATGGATATTCTGCAAAAAGAACTTAATGAACATCATACAGATGTACTAATGTTTTTAACATGGAAAGCAGGGAAATATCATTTCAAGCAAGAAGCTGAACAAGAAATTATCAATCGTCACGAAGTTAAAGATTTCACAATAGACAAAGAAAAAGCGATTAGCCTACTAATAACAATGATTTCGAGAAATGCAATCCTCCAGCTTTCGCATTTCTTGAAACACACGAAAGATGCTCTCGGAGAAGAATTTCAAATTATAAGCGAAAAGGAAGTATCTCTCAATTTAATAACAGCATTAATTTCTTATGAATTGCAAATAATCAACCTGTCTCTTATACACATCTCCGAGCCCACGAGACGCTCAGTTATC
>CAXHHE010000456.1:0-2576 GCA_964016365.1 uncultured Bacteriovorax sp.
ATAACTGAGCGTCTCGTGGGCTCGGAGATGTGTATAAGAGACAGGTAAAGTAAGCTTTTTTAGCTTCACTGATTCGAGTTAAGCGATCAGCGAAGTCTGCTGCTTTGATTGTTTTATCTTTCTGAGCTTTTTTCAGGCCTTCAAGACCTAAAACGGCTTCGGACATATCTCTATACTCGACTAAATCACTTCCTGCTCTGATGGCCATCATCGCCGCTTCACCAGTTCCACGATGAGCAGTGATCGCTCCCATCTGCATATCATCTGAAAGGATCAATCCTTTATACTTCAGTTCATTTCTTAAAATGGCGTGAGCTTTTGGGGAAAGTGAACATGGAAGATCTGGGTCGATGTCTTCAACAATAATGTGAGCCATCATGATCATATCAACGCGCGCTTTTACCGCTTTGATGAATGGCTGAAGCTCTTCATTCCTAATTTCCTCTAATGGCTTTTTAACAATAGGGAGATCGTAGTGAGAATCTTTCAGTGTATTTCCGTGTCCCGGAAAATGTTTTGCACAAGACATCAGGTGATTTGTTTCAAACCCTCGGATCATTGAAGAAATAAATTTCGATACTGTTTCATGGTCTGTTCCGAAAGCTCTATCCCAGATAACTTTATTCTGGTCGTTGTTCCAGATATCACAAACGGGTGCCAGGTTCAGGTTGATCCCGCAAGCAAGCAGCTCTTCTGCCATAATTGTTGCGACTTCAAAAACTAATTTAGGTGAATCAAGCTTAGCGATTTCCAGCATTGGAGGAAACTGAGTGAAGTGAGTTTTAAATCTCACAACTCTTCCCCCTTCATGGTCTGTACAGATAAAAAGAGGATACTCTTTTCTTAAAACCTGAATACTGTTAACCAGCTCAGCAAGCTGGGCAGGTGATTCATAATTTTTAGAAAAAAGAATAACTCCACCGATATCTTCTTTTTCGATGAATTTCTTTTCTTCATCCGTCAGTGTTAAACCGCTTAATCCGGTAAAAACAAGTTGCCCAAGTTGATTCATAATTAACCTTTATTTGGATCGAGATAATCACGAAGACCATCACCGAATAAATTTAAACCAATAATTAAACCTGCCATCGTCACTGATAAAATCATGGCGATGTGAGGTGCTTCTAATAAAACTGTTTTTGCGGCAGAAAGCATTGCTCCCCACGAGTAAGGGCTCCCCCCAAGACCTAAGAATCCAAGTGAGGCTTCGCTGATGATAACACCACTAATTCCCAGAACCATGTTAACGATCATCACCGGCAAAATGGCCGGGATAATAATCGTAAAGAAAAGTCTCACTTCACCAATTCCGATAGCACGCGCCCCTTCAACATAGGTTAGCGATAGTACTCTCTTTGCTTCACCGCGGGCAATCTTGGCGTAACCAGGCCATCCGGTAATGATCATTGCAAAGATCAGACCTTTCATTGACTGACCGGTAACGGCCATAATCATAATCGCAATCAAAATGCTTGGAAAAATAAAAACTAAGTTGATCGCCAGGTCAAACCCCAGCTTAAACCAGCTCGGCGCTTTGACCGCCATATACCCCATCAGGATTCCAATAGAAGCCGTAATAATTGTCACCAACATCGAGAGAGTCAGCGAGTAAGTTAATCCAGCGGAAAGAACTTCAAGCAATGAGCGACCAAGTAAATCTGCTCCTAGAACAAGCCCTTTAGTCATAGGCATTGCCAACTCTTGTTTCATATCGAGCTCTGGAGTGTAAGGCTTTAGGAATGATCCTTTAATAGTGTATTTATAAACAAACCACGATAAGGCCCAAACGATATAGAGCGAGAGGACTCCGAGTCCCCACTTCATTTCTTTAGTAAATTTTCTTTGTAGACTCATGGACTCTCCTAGCTCTGGGTTCTTGGATCTAACTTTTCGTTAACGAAATCGATAACGAAATAGATCACCATGTAGGTTAAAGTTGAGTACACAATAACGGCCTGAACAATTGGGTAATCGCGGTTTTGGATTCCATCAAACAGGAGGGACCCCATTCCCGGAATATCAAAAATAGTTTCTGTAATCATTGTTCCTGCGATAACCACCGACAACTGAATGGAAACAACGTTTAGAATTGTAGGAAGACAAACTTTTAATACGCGAAGAAGAATTGAAACTTCATTAAGACCTTTTGATCTCGTCACCATAACCCATTGAGAATGAACTTCTTCCAGGTATTTATTTCTCGTCACGCGCATAACGACTGCACTTAGTGGAATAACTAATGTCACAATCGGCAGGAACATATGTTTAAGAGTTCCCCACTCAGAAACCGGGAACCAGTTAAACTTAATAGAGAATAAAAGAACCATTAGCGGCGCTAATGAGAAAATCGGAAACGATAGGGCAAAAAGAGAAATCAAACGAGAGAACTTATCAAAACTTTTGTTCTTTTTATAACCAGCAAGAATCCCCAGGAAAATTCCAACGATCGCGGCCAGCGTAACTGAAATAGAGGCCAGCGTAATCGTCGGCTTCATTCTTTCTTTCAGAAGTTCTTTTACATCTTTGTTTCCAAAGATTGTTTTTCCCATGTCTCCCTTAGTAAGGCCCTTTAAGTA
>CAXHHE010000457.1:0-2566 GCA_964016365.1 uncultured Bacteriovorax sp.
GATAACTGAGCGTCTCGTGGGCTCGGAGATGTGTATAAGAGACAGTTATTAAAGACGACGCCGTGATTGAAAAACTCTCACGTGCCCAAAAAATCTTTATAGATAAAACGGGAACAATCACTCAAAACCAACTTCAGGTTATGCAGTTGGATATTATCAACCAAACAGCTCTTCCAGTGTTTGATATTATTCACAACCTGGAGAGAACTTCGCTCCATCCTGTAGCGATTTGTTTAAAGGAATTCGTTAAATCTTCTCTTCCGCGTGAGTATGATGTTTCTGACTTAAAAGAAATGCCAGGTGTCGGAGTAAGTGGACATATCAACGGGCATTTTTACGAAATTAAAAATTATGAGATTTATGAAGACCATGCTTTAGTGGCGAAATTTAAAATTCAAGATGCCCTAAGACCAGATGCTCAGGCTTCCTTAAATGCTCTAAGATATGAAGGACTAAAGCTACAAATTCTTTCCGGTGATAAGGCAGAACACGTAAAAGAAATCGCTTTAAAACTTGGCCTATCTAAAGATGAGTATCAGGCAGAACTTTCTCCTGAGAAAAAAAGCCAGGTCATTAAGTCTACACCTAACTCAATCATGGTTGGTGACGGAGCCAACGACGCTATCGCGCTGGCAAGCGCCGGAACAGGGATTGCGGTTTTTGGAGCGATGGACATCTCTCTTCGCGCCGCTGATGTTTATATGAACTACCCGGGACTTTCTTCTGTTGCTGAACTAATGGTAATCTCAAAAGAGACGATGAAAGTTATCTACAGAAACCTGGTACTTTCTATCTCTTATAACTGCGTTTCAGTCTTTTTAGCTTACACTGGCCATATTTCGCCGCTGGCAGCAGCGATCATTATGCCGCTAAGTTCACTGACTGTACTGATCTCAACTTTAGCTGGAACTAAAACTTTGAGGAAACTATGGAAATAATCACCTTTTTAATTCCTCTCGCACTTTTACTTGGGGCCTTCTTCGTCGGTTCATTTATCTGGATGACGATGAAAGGCCAATACGATGACCTGGAAACGCCGGGGCACAGAATGCTTTTAGATGAACATGACAAAGTGTCTAATAACAACACCCACAAGGGAGAACTATGAACGCGCACGCATCCACTCGAACTGGGAAGCTCGAGTACTTTTCCTACGATGATCAGATAGTACGTCTATTTGTCATCGCGACTGTTATCTGGGGGGCAGTAGCTCTGCTTCTTGGTGTAACAATCGCCTTTCAGCTTGCTGATTGGCACGTTAACCTTGGTCTTCAATGGACCACTTTCGGACGTCTTCGTCCACTCCACACAAACGCCGCCATCTTCGCGTTTTGTGGTAACGCCATCTTTGCAGGGATTTACTACTCTCACCAAAGATTGTTAAAGGCGAGACTTTTTAGCGACACACTTTCCAAGATCCACTTCTGGGGATGGCAGCTCATTATCGTTTCAGCTGCACTAACTCTTCCATTCGGGATCACGACCGGAAAAGAATACGCCGAACTTGAGTGGCCGATTGATATCGCCATCACCGTTATCTGGGTTGTTTTTGCGGTTAACTTCTTTGGTACAATTATCAGAAGAAGAGAGCGCCACATTTATGTAGCGATCTGGTTTTATATTGCAACAATTATTACAGTTGCCGTTCTTCACATCATCAACTCGCTTGAGATCCCAGTTTCAATTGGAAAATCTTACTCGCTTTATGCTGGTGTTCAGGATGCCCTGGTTCAATGGTGGTACGGACACAACGCGGTTGCCTTTTTCTTAACAACTCCGTTTTTAGGTCTAATGTACTATTATGTTCCTAAAGCAGCGAACCGTCCGGTTTACTCTTACCGACTTTCAATTATTCACTTCTGGTCACTTGTATTCATCTACATCTGGGCCGGACCTCACCACCTTCTGTATACAACACTACCAGAATGGGCGCAGACTTTAGGGATGGTTTTCTCTATCGCACTTTGGGCACCAAGCTGGGGTGGTATGATCAACGGTCTTTTAACTCTTAGAGGAGTTTGGGATAAAGTTCGTACAGACCCGGTTTTAAAATTTATGGCCCTTGCTTTGACTTTCTACGGTATGTCAACATTTGAAGGACCTCTACTTTCAATTAAATCAGTAAACTCAATTGCTCACTTCACTGACTGGATTCCAGGACACGTTCACGCCGGAACTCTTGGATGGAACTACTTATTAACTGCCGGTGTCCTTTACTTCCTAGTTCCAAGACTGTGGAACTCTAAAATTTACTCTCTACGCTTGGCCAGCATTCAGTTCTGGACTGCAACTATCGGTGTCATCCTTTACATCGTCTCAATGTGGATTGCCGGAATCAGCCAGTCTTTAATGTGGAGAGCTGTTGATGCTTCTGGAAAACTCGTTTATCCAAACTTCATTGAATCAGTTGTAAAAATTGTTCCAATGTACTGGGTAAGAGCGATCGGTGGTACTTTCATCCTGATCTCTTTCATCATCATGATTTATAACTTATACAAGACTGCTAAGTCTGGTTCAGTTCTGTCTCTTATACACATCTCCGAGCCCACGAGACGCTCAGTTATCT
>CAXHHE010000458.1:0-2561 GCA_964016365.1 uncultured Bacteriovorax sp.
TGCCAGGGAAGCTTGGTGTGAGAAAAGGTCAATGCACCCTCTTATTTTATAAAAAGGCCCAAGTTTATCTTGGGCCTTTTTGTTTTTTGGAGTATCTAAAACGTCATGACAAAATCAACAAATATTCATATCGGCCACTGTACGTCCCCGCATGGGATTAAAGGTGAGTTTTCTTTTGTTCTCTATAATTTTGATGATTCTGTATTGGAAGATGGGATGACTTTAACTCTCACTCCAAGATCTCCAGAGAGCTCTGTTCCCCAAGATGGGAAAGAGTTTAAGATTAAAAATATTCGCATTGGTAATAAGGCGATTGCTACGCTGGAAGGTGTGAGTGATCGCAATACTGTTGAGGCGATGATTCCATTTGATATTTATCTTGCTCGTGAAGCGTTTCCGGAGACGGAAGATGATGAGTATTATGTGAATGATCTTTTGGGTCTGGAAGTTTATCACTACTACACTAAGAGTCTCTTGGGGCGAGTGATGGATTTTTATGAGAATGGGGCACAGATTGTTTTAAAAATTAAAACAGACAAAGAAATTATCGAAGTGCTTTTTTTAAATCAATACATTCCAGTAGTGGATATTGAAGGTGGGCGATTGGAAATTATTCCTCCCATTTTCGTTGAGTAGTGAATGAAGAAAATTTGGATTATTACATTGTTTCCGAATTATTTTGATTCATTAATCAATTTTGGAATCACGGGGTCTGCTCTTAGAGGAGAGCGTGAGGCAAAGATTGAAATCAAAACAGTTCAGTTAAGAAATTACACTCCTAAAGATTATAAAGGCGTTGATGATTCTCCCTATGGAGGAGGTGTCGGCATGGTTATGCGTGCTGATGTTTTAAAAGAGGCGCTTTTAAAAGGTGTTGTTCAAGACGGTGGTTATGGTGAAGATTTTCGCCAGAAGCTGCACATCGTGTTTCCTGGACCGCGCGGGAAAACGTGGAATAATGACTACTGCAAAGATTTTGCGGCGAGATTTTCTGTGCCGGATTCAAAAGACCTGGTGTTTATCTGTGGCCGTTATGAAGGCATTGATGAGAGATTTTTAAATCTCTACGTTGATGAACAGATTTCTCTGGGGGATTTTATTTTAACCGGGGGAGAAATCCCAACGATGGCCATTATTGATTCGGCCTTGAGATTTTTTAACGGAGTTCTTGGAAAGCGCGAAAGTGCTGATCAAGAATCATTTCAGAGCAATATGCTGGAGCATCCTCAGTACACGCGCCCGAAAGTTTTTGACGGTGTAGAAGTGCCAGAGGTATTGACCAGCGGGCATCATCAAAATATTGAAAAATACCAAAGGGAAGAGGCCATGAGGATCACTAAACTTCACCGCCCTGACCTTTTAGAGAAGGATAAAAAATGAAATTGTACTTAGGACTGGTTCACCACCCGATTAAAAATAAATTAGGGGAACTGGTGACCACATCAGTAACCAACCTGGACATCCACGACATCTCGAGATCGTGCAGAACTTTTGGGGTGAAGAAATACTTCATCATTACGCCTTTTGTGGCCCAAACAGAGCTGGTTAATGAGATTCTGGGGCACTGGGAGCAGGATAAGGCCAACGCCTTTAATCCGGACCGTCAGGATGCCCTGGCGATTGCGCAGGTGGCTAAGTCCATCGACGATGCAGTCGCGGAGATTGAGAAGATTGAAGGGAAGAGACCTTTGATTGCAGTGACTGGGGCAAACTTTGATAGTTTTGACGGGGATGTGAAAGAATTGACAAAAAAGATGGAAGTTCTTAATATGCCTTGTTTTCTATTATTCGGGACTGGATGGGGGCTGCATCAGCTGGCGCTTGATAAAGCGGAGTTTAAGCTTTCACCAATTATCTCGAAAAATTCTGATGGGTACAATCACTTGTCAGTAAGATCTGCGGTAGCGATTTATTTGGATCGTCTATTCGGAGAATAAAATTTTTTATCACCTACTCGGTTAAGAACAACACGGTGTTGGTCCTCTGGGAGTAGCTCAAAAATTGAGGAGTTCATATGAACTTAATCGACATTGTAAACAAGGATCACGCGAATCCTAAAGTAAAAGATCTTCCAAATTTCCAATCGGGAGATACAATCGCAGTACACACAAAAATCACTGAAGGGACAAAGTCTCGTATCCAGATTTTCGAAGGTGTTTGCATCGGTTTCAAACAAAGAGGAGACATGAATGGTCACTTCCGCGTAAGAAAAGTTTCTAACGGTATTGGTGTAGAAAGAGTTTTCCCTTTCCACTCACCAAACGTTGAAAAAGTTGAAATCGTTCAAAAAGGTAAAGCTCGTAAAGCGAAACTTTACTACCTACGTGAGAGATCTGGTAAGTCAGCTCGTATCGCTATCGATTACGATCGCAAAGAAGACTAGTTTTTATTTAAAAAATAAAGATCTTATGAAAAGCCCCTCGAAAGAGGGGTTTTTTTTTGTTAAATTTTCACCATGTTTGATTTCAAGTTTATGAGTAAAAAATCCCAAGAGCACGAAGGCGCTTTTTTTATCGCTGGTTGCGATGAAGTGGGAAGAGGGCCCTTAACAGGGCCGGTAG
>CAXHHE010000459.1:0-2556 GCA_964016365.1 uncultured Bacteriovorax sp.
TAACTGAGCGTCTCGTGGGCTCGGAGATGTGTATAAGAGACAGGCCCCAAGCTCTTCTTCAATGCGAAGAAGCTGATTGTATTTTTCCATACGGTCAGATCTGCTCGCTGAGCCTGTCTTGATGTGCGCGCAACCTGTGGCCACAGCAAGATCAGCAATGAAAGAGTCGCCGGTTTCCCCTGAGCGGTGTGAAACGATGGCCTTGTAGTTGTTGTTGAACCCAAGATCCATTGCTTCGAAAGTTTCGCTCATTGTTCCGATCTGGTTTACCTTCACCAGAATGGCATTAGCTTCACCTGCTTTAATCCCCGCTTCAAAAATCTTTTTGTTCGTTACGAATAAATCGTCCCCAACAAGAGTGACTTTTGAACCAAGAGCACGAGTCAGCTCGATCCATCCCTGGTGATCCCCTTCATCGAGACCATCCTCAATGGAATATATCGGATACTTAGCTGCTAAATCTGAATAGTATTTAACCATGTCAGAAGTAGAAAAAACTTTCCCCTGCATATTGTATTTTCCATCCTTGTAGAACTCGCTTGCCGCTGCATCTAAAGAAATAGAGATATCAACACCCGGTTTATACCCGGCATTTGTAATGGCCTTTAGAATAAGTTCAATAGCTTCTTCGTGAGACTGAAGGTCGGGAGCAAATCCACCTTCGTCACCTACGTTAGTTGAGTGATTTCCTTCAGAAAGAACTTTTTTAAGTGAGTGAAACACTTCAACGCCTGCGCGAAGGTTGTCACCGAAAGATTTTTTCATGTGAGGAACGATCATGAACTCCTGGATGTCCAGGTTGTTTGAAGCGTGCGATCCACCGTTGATGATGTTCATTAAAGGAGATGGCATCACATATTTTTTGTGTGAGTTTGGCGCTTTACACTTTTCGAACATGTATTTAAACAGGCTCATATTTAAATCCATTGCACCTGCACGGCAAACGGCCATCGACACACCTAAAAGAGCATTGGCGCCCAATTTAGATTTGTTTTCTGTTCCATCCATTTCCAGCATGATTGAATCAATCTTTTTTAACTCAGTTGAATCCATCCCTACAATTTTTGGAGCGATGATTTCATTGACGTTTTTTACTGCTTTTAAAACAGATTTTCCCATGTAGTAAGACTTGTCGCCGTCGCGAAGCTCAAGGGCCTCCTTTGAACCTGTCGAAGCTCCTGATGGAACAGCTGCGCGTGCAAGGTTGCCTGCTTCAGTCACTACATCAACTTCTACTGTTGGGTTTCCACGTGAATCCAGAATCTGGCGGGCCTTAATAGACTTAATTTTTGACATAAAAAAATCCTTATTTTTTGAAGGGGTAATAAAAATCAGAGCGATTTTTTTTCACCCACTCGGGTTTACTGCTCGAATAAAAATTAAAAGTATCACTTCCCGGAGTAAGCACTTCATTGGGCCTTACTGTCAGCTCTCTTACTCGTCCGGCAACGTATGGATCAGGATAAAGTGTTTTAAGTTTTAATACACTTTCAATTTTTTCTTTTACCAGCGGATAATGAGTGCAACCCAAAATAGCATGGGTGTAGTTCTGTCCCTGAAGTGGTTCTAATTCTTCCACTAAAAGTTTATCAAACTCTGCCTCGTAATCCGGGTGGCGGTAAAGCTCCTCCACCATGCGTGCTAGGTTTTTTAAAGAATAATGGTCAATAAAACCTTTTGGGTCAAGACGCTCTTTTAACCGCCTAAAACGCTCTGATTTCCCTGTTGAAACAGTCGTCAAAACCGCCATCTTCGAAGGGCCGCTTTCTTTGTAATAGGCATTCAAATAGGGCTCTACCCCTACAAAAGGCATCTGCGGATAAGTCGTTCGGAGTGCATCGATACTAGAGGCCGTAGCGGTATTGCACGCCACAACAATCATCTCCGCGCCTTTAGAGATCAATTCATCCGTAATGACAAAAGTCCTTTGGGTGATGTATTCGTCGGTCTTTGGACCGTAGGGAGCATGAGCATCATCGCTGTAATAGAAATACTCAGCTTCAGGAAAAACTTTCAGGAGTTCATTGAGGACGCTAAATCCACCGATGCCAGAATCAAAAACGCCGATCTTATGCTTAGGTGCATTCATTTTTTTGTCCACAATCTCCTTCACTCGGACTATCTTAAACAAAGATTTTATTATTGTTAAGTGGAAAACCCTGCATGCTATCGAACCTTTTTAAGAAAAACTCCTATAAGGCGCTTGAGTCCTTCTATTTAAAAGAAAACTCCCACGAAAACTTAAAGAACTACAGCTGGCTGGCCCTGGCCGTAAACCAAAGAACCATTGGTGGAAGCATGCTGACCAAAGAGTTGGTTTTATCCCAGGAAAACCCGAAGTCGCCTAACTGTGCTCTTCAACTGGCCGAACTGGAAAAAGGAATTATTCACAACGTTTTTTTTGGCAGTAAAAAAATTTATAACGGCGAAATGTTAAACGATGATGAAATTAAAAACACACGCGTGCTTTTTAATAATCTGCTTGATGCTTTTATCGAAAAAGAAATTAAGTTTTTTTCTGAAAGCATGAATAAAAGTGAATTCTCTCCAAGACAA
>CAXHHE010000460.1:0-2552 GCA_964016365.1 uncultured Bacteriovorax sp.
CGGAGATGTGTATAAGAGACAGGTATAGTAAAAGATAAAAAATTGAGTGAAAACATCAAATACAGGAAAAATGCATGAAGTTAGGTATTGTTGGATGGCGAGGAATGGTTGGTCAGGTTCTGATGGCGAGAATGCTGGAAGAGGGTGATCTTAATCATTTTGACACGACTTTTTTCTCAACCTCAAACGCAGGTGGGGAGCACCCATTTAAACAGCTTAAAAAGGCAGATCCGACGCTTAAAGACGCTCACAGTATCGATGAGTTAAAGAAAATGGATATCATCGTGACTTGTCAGGGCGGAGATTACACAAAAAAAGTATTTAAAGACCTAAGAAATGCTGGCTGGAAAGGCTATTGGGTTGATGCTGCTTCGGCCATTCGCATGGATAAAGACAGCACAATCATCCTTGATCCAGTGAATCTTCATGTGATTAAGAAGGCACTCAAGGAAGGGAAAAAAGATTTTATCGGTGGAAACTGTACGGTTTCGCTGATGCTATTGGCCCTGGGTGGACTTTTTAAGGCCAATCAAATCGAATGGATGACGTCGATGACGTACCAAGCGGCCTCTGGTGGTGGTGCCCGTCACATGAATGAGCTTCTCTCGCAAATGAAATATTACACTGACCGTGTGATGGATAAAGGCACAAATCTTTCTGAGCGCATTTTAGAAGTTGAAAAAAATGTGACGGGCCTTATGAGCGATGCTGCTTTTCCTAAAGAAAACTTCGGAGTGGCGCTAGCTGCGAACCTGATTCCATGGATTGACTCTGACCTGGAAAACGGGCAAAGCCGCGAGGAATGGAAGGCGAGTGCTGAAGGAAATAAAATCCTTGAGACAACCAACATGATTCCTATTGATGGAACTTGTGTGCGTGTCGGAAGCATGAGATGCCACGCACAGGCGCTGACAATTAAACTCAAAAAAGACATCCCGATGGATGAAATTGAAATGATCCTGGCCGAACACAACCCTTGGGTTAAAGTGGTGGCCAATCATCAAACAGATTCGATCAAGTATCTAACTCCACAATATGCCAGTGGAAAACTGGAAGTTCCGGTGGGGCGACTTCGCAAAATGTATATGGGCAACGACTATCTCAATGCTTTTACAGTGGGAGATCAGCTTCTTTGGGGAGCTGCCGAGCCGCTAAGACGAATGCTACACATTATTTTGGAAAATAATACCTAAGGGATTTCATCCCTAGAGTTTTACAGCACCTTAAGTTAGACTAGTAACATAATTGTTGCCATTGGACGGCAATACCAAGCGATCAGGAAGATCTATTTTATGTTTAAAAATCATAAGAATTTTTTAGGGTGTCTTTTATTGTCTGTGGCAGCAACAAGCTGTTCATCGATGTCGGGAAGAAATCCATCCTCTGACGAAAATCCAACCCTCGCTCAAATCATTGAAGACATTTCCGATGCCTCAGGAAGAATCAAACAAGACCCCGTTGCTTGTAAAGACCGTTATGAAAACGCTTACCAAAGACTGTTTAACCTGGCCGGCGATCCAGCACTAGCAGAGTTAGTCGATATCAAAGAAATTGATGAACAAATCAATGCTTCATTTACCGCAAGACTGGCACTTAAAGAGGCGCTGAAAGGTTTTGAAAGTGATACAGAATGCTTAAGAAGTGCCACAGATGTTTTCCGCGGGCTTCGTTATGTGGAAGATTACCTGATTGAAATGCGCATGGAAAAAGCGGCCAATGCGCCTTCAGAATACGTCAGTATGAAAGGAGAGTTTCCTTACTTTTTAATCAACCCAAAATTTGCAGCTGAGTTTAAATCCTATGAAGACTTGCAGTCGGGAGATGTGATTTTATCGCGCGGAAATGCTTTTTCTTCTGCTGCTATTGCCCGCATTGGGGTGAATGATTACCAATTTTCGCACTTAAGTTTTGTCTATAAAGACCCGGAGACAAAAGAGCTTTTTACGACAGAAGCTCACATTGAAATTGGAAGTGTAGTTGAGCCTTTAATTGAGCACGTGAGTGCTAAGAATGCCCGTTCAGTTGTTTTTAGGTATGATGATGCGCAGATTTCTGAGCAAGCATCAAAAAACATCCACGACCGCGTTTTAAAAAATCAGCTGGCCAAAAAAAACGTGGAATATGATTTCTCAATGGACTTCAGAGACAACGAAAGACTCTTTTGTTCTGAGATCATCAGTTCTGGTTTTAAGGCGGCCATGCCCAATGAAGATTTTATCCCGAAGTTTAAATCGAAATTCTCTCCAGGGATTATCCCATTTTTAAATACGATTGGTGTTCCGGCCAACAAAGACAATGTGGCCAATATGGAAGTCTTCGCTCCAGGAGATATTCAGTTTGACCCGCGCTTTGATCTGGTTGCTGAGTGGAGAAACCCAAGAAAAATGGAAGAGTCGCGTTTAAAGGACTTTATTTTGACAAAGATTTTCGAGCGTATGGACCAAGCAGGTTACAAGTTTGATCCTAGCTTTAAGATGGATGCTGAGGCCCGCACGTTCTGGCTTTTAAGCTGTCTCTTATACACATCTGACGCTGCCGACGAAGGCTTCTGT
>CAXHHE010000461.1:0-2543 GCA_964016365.1 uncultured Bacteriovorax sp.
AGCCAATTAAGAGCGTTTGTGCGGAAATAAAGTTTTTTAGAAAGGCCTGGATTTTTGCTCGCTTTAAAAATATAGAAGCCGGGACCCTTTAAGCGCAGAAGATTTTTTCTTCCACCAACTGATGAAATCACGTTTTGGTAAACGTCAGATGAACTTCCAAAGCGCGGGTCAGATGAATTGATCATCTCACTCCACCAGACATCCTGATTGCCAGGAAACTGAATCCATACTCCGCCCATGTCGCCGTTAAAATTTCCAACGACAAAGTAGTTATCGCGAGGTGTACTTAGTTCATAAGTCACGAGCTTGGCATTGTTATCAATGCGTACGTTTTGAGCGTCCTGATTGTTGATTTCCGGATTTGCTTTTTTAAACTTGATCATTTCCTTGAAGAAACTCAAGTGCCCGCTAAAGAGATTCTGGTCTTCTTCTGTGACAAAATTTAGAAGTGGATCTTTTTTACCGCTGATAAGATCGTAGTAATGCCAGGTCATGCGGTGAGAGCCGACATATTTGTGGATGTTTACATCTTTACTTGGGAAACGGTTGTCCTTAAGTGCATTAACATAGGCCCACTCGTTTTGAATGTTTAAGTCTTGAGCGATCTCTTCACCTTGATAGAAAAGAGCGCCTCCTGGTTTCGTAAACAGAATCCCGTAAGACAATCTCACCAGCGAGTGGCTGAACTGATTGTGGATTTTTCTAAATGGGATACGCAGGTCTCCCGGTTCTTCCAGAGGATTGACTCTCCTGAAGATATTTGAATCTTCTTGCTCATCGCTGTCGTAGTTTGTGACAATTCTGATCATCGGGTCTTTATTTCCGATAAAATCGTGGGACCCCAGATAGTTCACTGTTCTTTGTGGGTGACCGAAGTGATACCAAACGCCCGGAGACATCTGGTGATCGCTATAACCCTGAAGTGAGTTTGATAAATGAGTTAAGTCCACTGAGCGGCTTGATTCATTGTAGTGATCAAATTCCAATTCAAAAAAATTCTTAAAACGATCGTTCCACTGAGAATCAAACCCTAATCCATTTTCTGAAATCGGATAAGTAACCCAAACATCGTTTGGTAGTTGCTCTGCCGAGTTATAAAAGCGTGGATTGTTCGCTTTAATTAAGTACATTAACTCTTGAAGAAAGCGGTATCCTCCACGAGTCCCATTGAAAATCGAATCTGTCATATCAAAACGAAATCCATCTAAATGATACTCGGCCATTAAGTGCAGGAGTGAATCTGTAATCCACTTTCTTACCCACACACTTTCAAAGCGCGGTTTTGGTCCCCAAGGAGTGTCTCCACCGTAGAATTTTGAAGAGTTCGTTTGAGCGTTAATCGGCTCTCTTAAAAGATTGTTGTTTACGTGGTTAATAACGACATCGAAGATCACACGCAATTTGTTGCCGTGAAGTTCATCGATTAGTTTTTTCATCTCTGGCTTAGTCCCCAGGGTGCTTTCTAAAATAATAAGTGAATCAAGAGCGTATCCCCACGAGGCGCTGAATCTACTTTCATGAACCGGAAGAAATTCCACAGCGTTCACACCAAGATCACTCAGGTAAGGAATTTTTGGAGTGATGTCTCCGAATTTCCCCTGAACGTAAGCTCCATCAATACGTTTTGGATTAAACGTTAGAGGCCATAGCTGATAGATAATCCAGTTATTGTAGTCGAGTTCGCTGACATTCTTAAAAGCGCCGTCATATTTCCAAACGTACTCGTTATCACGGGCCACCACTCCACGAGGGTTGATGTAACCGTTAAAGCGTCCGCCTTTAGCATCGTACACGAGCTCTCTGGCCATCGGGTCCACTTTGATTGGACTAAAAGTATTATAGTTGGCCACTTCAAGAGTTTCATACTTACCATTTTTAACAAACTGGTAGTGGTATTTGTCTTTAAGATTTGAGTTTTTAATGTAGGCAAAGTGAAAACGTCTTTCGTCGTTTAACGGATAGTCAGAAAAAAGTTTAATCGCTTTATTGTCGTTAAGGAATAAGTGCACTTCATCCGAAAGCGGCTCCCACACTTTGTAATAAATCCCGCCCCCCACTACTGGAGTTGCACCAAAAGCTCCTAGGTCGATCCACGCATCGATCTTTGACTCTTGAGTCAGTCGGTAAAGAGGAATAAGAGAATTGGTGATGCCTTTGAAGTAATGAGGAACTGAAGTGTTGTCTTCGATTTTTAAAACGTATTTAAGACCGTTAATTGTTTCTAGGTTTCTGATTTCAACTTCGTACCAGCAGTAACCTTCAGGCGAGAGTCCATAAATTTTTGGAGCGTTGTCTTTTGAAAGGAGTCTGAATGTTGAAGAGGATCTGTTTTTGTTTTCTTTTAAAACGATACTAATGTTTGAAATCTGACCACATGAAGAGGCATTGACACGAACAAATTGTTTAAAACCGTCTGGGTAAAGAGTCAGGTAAAAAGAATTGTCGTCGGTGTAAAAAGTTTGGGTCCAATCGTCTTTAAACAGCGAGCGGGCAAAAGCCTGTCTCTTATACACATCTGACGCTGCCGACGAAGGCTTCTGTGT
>CAXHHE010000462.1:0-2534 GCA_964016365.1 uncultured Bacteriovorax sp.
AGCTGTTAAGGCCTGGTCAAAGTCTTTTAGAAGCACATAAGCTCTTCCTGCATTAATATATGGGTACTCGCGGTTTTGGTAGTTGTGAGCGCGTTTAGCGAGCTCAAACCAACGAAGACTTTCTTCCACCTGACCTTCGGCCAGGATGTAGTTTCCAAAATCGTTATAAGCAGGGCCGTATTGTGAATCTAATTGCACAGCTTTTAAGCAGTAAGCTTTTGCCTGTGCTCTATCATCAAGAAGCGAGTAGCTCCACGCTAAAAGCGTAAGGACTTCTGCTGTTTCTTTGTAGTTTCTAGCGCGGTAGAAATTCGCTTTAGCTTCTTCATAGTTTTTTTGAGCAATGAAGTAGTGTCCTTTGTGAAGATAGTAGTCGTATTTTTCTTCACGTCTCATTTGCAGGAACACCAGCTGAGAGTTTTTCTTTGTGTTTTCTTCTGCCAGTTCATGAAGGCGTGCTTCGTCCAGGAAGAAAAGAGGAGCGCGGTTACTTTCTTCGGCCTGAGTGATTGTCGGGATGTTTTCTTCTTGAATAAGTCCAAGGCGAGGGAACTGCACGTCCAGGTTAGTTGTCTCAATGACAAAATTGTGGATTTCAAAACTGTTGCGGTAAAGCAGGTTGATGTATCCCACGACCATTGTTTCCATACGAGCGCTCTTAAAAGGCATCTTGATCACGCTTTCGATGAAGTTGTGGTAGCTTCTGATTTGGTTTTTAAACTGCGGCCATTCTACGGTTGTTGCAGTCATTTCAAACTCTTTAAACTCGCGGGCAAAAAACACGCTGGTGTCGTTTAAAAGTTTTTGAATCTGGTTTTTTCCACGAGGACCGTAATGAAGCCTTTCAAGTTCTGTGAAAGCAAAAAGCAGTCGATCCAGGTAGCCGGTAGCGGTGAAAAATTCTGCAAGCAGTAGGGTGTTGGTCGTTTCCATGCAATCTTCCTTGATATGCGAGGTATTTGAGCGAAAAGAAGCCGCTCATCTTGAGCAGTTCTCTCTTAAGAATATTTTATGATAATCAGATTTTCTTTTTCAATGAAATTCGACGGATTGAAAGAAAGTGCCCTATAATTTCTACTATAGGGCCATTATGACTGTGTATTAATTCTTTTATTTTCTTACTTTAAAGTGCTTGGCCGTGTTTTATTTTGCCATTTCGTATTCGATCAGACGCTTATCAGCTGCCACACTTGTATAACGCTTAGAAATCATATCGAAAAGATTGTCTCCCTTTTTACCCACCGAGGCGATATCGCGGAAGTTGACTACGCCAGTCCCTTTAGGAGCGTCTTTTCCGAAGAGTTTTCCAAACGGGTTTTCACCATCTTTTTCTTCTGCTTTTTTCTTGTTGATACCGAATCCACCCATGACAGAGATAGATCCACTACCACCACCGTAAGAAGGAGTCTTCCCTTGAACAGCAGCAGCTACGCCACCTTGAGATCCCGCTTGTGATCCTGGCCCGCTACCACCGCCGCCTCCGCCACCACCGACTCCACCACCGCCTCCGCCACCAGTTGAGCCAGAGCCACCTTCAGTGACTTTCGCTGCTGTAGAAGCTTCGATGCTGTTGTCTTTGTTTGCTGCTGCGATAATGCTACCAACAGGAGTGACACTCGAAGTGCTTGTCCCGCTGTCAGTGCCAGTTGACCCAGATGAATTGATCCCTGAGTTTGTATTTGAATAAACAGTTCCTGTTCCACCATCACCAAAAGTGATGATGTTGTCATTCATTGTATCGAATGTTCTTTCAAGACCACCAGTTAAACACTGAGCGAGTCCAGGGTTTTGTTTACAGAAAGTTGTCATTGCTTCATCTTCGGAAACAGTGAATGGGTCAATCGGCTTGTAAGCATCGATCTTAGCGATGGCATTGTTTACGTCATCAGCACGTTTTCCCAGAAGGCTGGCAAGAAGTCCGTTTGCTCCCGCACTTGTGGCAATCGCAATCAGTTTGCTCTTCATTGCATCTCTTTGAGACTGGTTCATTACAATTTTAAATCCATTGGCCTGAACTCTTGCGGCCTCAGTACAGTCTTTAGAAGTGACACCGATATCAACTCCTTTAGAGCCGATAGAGCTACATTTTCCAACGATGTCATCTGTTTTTGGGAAATCTGTATAGATCGAGTAAAGATAGGCCAGTTTACCAGAGTCCACGGCCATTCTTTGGTTGTACATATCTTGTTGCATTGAAAGCGATTCACCTTGTGCTTTTAAGGCCCCAGTCGCTGCATTTTCTTCGTTAGCGTATTTTAACTGAGAGTCAGTCATTTTATCTTTGTAAACTAATTCTTGAGTTGCATATCCAACTTGAGTGACACCTTCTAAAAGATCCAGTGTGACCTGAAACTTTTTACAAGCATCGTAGTCCAGGGTTTCGATACCTGCTGATTTACATTTAATAGTTGAAGCAGAGGCAGAGATTTGAGAGGCCGACGCATTTTTTTGAGTGGCCGCTTTCGCTGCATCTGCACTTCCCCCGGAACCTGTCTCTTATACACATCTCCGAGCCCACGAGACGCTCAGTTATC